>JAWSUX010000155.1:0-4952 GCA_033852215.1 Colwellia sp.
GTAAGAGAAAAACTGCCTGAAGGTTTTCAACGCAGCGAATTCTTACTTGAGAAAGGCGCTATTGACATGATTGTTGATCGTCGAGAAATGCGAGTAACCTTAGCGCGAGTACTGGCTAAGTTTATGGGGCAAGTTAGTCCACTGTTGTAGTTTACTTTATATAAGTAGCTCTAAGTTGATTAATAAAAATTAGTCCAATTGGTATTACATGTCAAAATCCAATGCAAGCCACTATCAAGATTTTACTAATCTCGAACAGTGGCTTTATTATTTAGAAAACTTACATAGTACTGAAATAGATCTCGGCTTAACTCGCATTCAACAGGTTGCTGACCGTTTAGCTATTGATTTTAGCTTCGCTACAGTAATCACGGTAGCGGGTACTAATGGTAAAGGTACGACTTGTGCCTTTTTAGAGAATGCTTTATTAGACTCCTCCTTGTTAGCCTTAACAGCGGAGAATCTCAATGAAGAGAGCACAAGAACTGTTGCTGTTTATTCTTCTCCTCATATTGAACTCTTTAATGAAAGGTTACGCATTAATAAAAATGATGTTGATGACCAATCGTTAATTGCTGCACTTAATAAAATAGAACGAGCAAGAGAAGAAATTTCATTAAGTTATTATGAGTACACCACATTAGCTGCCTTTTTAGTGTTAATGACGGTTAAACCTGACTATATTATTCTAGAGGTAGGGCTTGGTGGTCGTTTAGATGCAACAAATATTATTGATGCAGATGTTGCTGTAATAACCACCATTGATCTTGACCATCAGACTTTTTTAGGAAATGATCGAGAAAGCATTGGTTTTGAAAAAGCGGGCATAATGCGATCAGAGCAAGTCATTGTTATTGGTGATACAAATCCACCCAAGTCAGTGCTTGAGCATGCTTATAGACTATCAGGTGATAACTTAACTAACCTCTATATTCGAAATCAGCAATTTACTATTTTTGATGATGAAAGTAGCGAACATGAAAAATTGACTAGTCGCGTATGGGCTTGGCAATCTACTCAACAGTTATCTAAGTCAATAAATCAACTTGTAGCTACTTTTATACCCCGTGATAATGTCGCCACGGCATTGATGGTTTTAACGTCTTTAGGCATGTCATTAGATAGTAACTTTATAAATAAAATTATTAAACAAACAAAAGTTGCAGGACGAACTGAGTTATTTAGTCAAAAAGAACATTGTGATGTTATTCTCGATGTAGGTCATAACCCGCAAGCTAGTCGATATTTAGCCGATTACTTACAAAGTATCAAGCAGCAAGGCAAGTATAAAAAAATACATGCTGTGGTTGCTATGCTTGGTGATAAAGATGTCAGCAATAGTTTATCTGCACTGAGTAACGACATTGATTCTTGGAATATTGGTCAACTTAAGGTAGCAAGAGCTGCAACCACCACTTTAATGGCGCAATACTTAAGAGAACACATCACTGGTGATTCAAATATGATCAATTGTTTTGACAATGTTATTGATGCCTTTAAAATGGCTAATCAACAAGCAGAGCTTCATGATTTAATACTTGTTTTTGGTTCTTTTTATACGGTTGCCGAAGTAAGGCCGTTGTTATTGTTCGATGTTATTAAACACTAACTTATTTTAATTATTAGATTAAATTCCTTCTATTTACTTTGTTTTTTAAACGTTTAAATTTAAATATATTCTGGAGTATCACTTGTCAACACCATTTCAAAATCGCCTCGTTGGTACTATTATTGTTGCCGCAGTAGTGATTGTTTTTTTACCCGATGTGCTTGATGGTGAAAAAAAGTCTCATCAAACTGATTTTGAAGCAATACCGAATGCGCCTGTTTTTTCAGGGAGATTAACTAATAAAAAATTTCCAGAAGATCAACTGAGTGTAAAAGCAGAGGAAACTATTATTGCTGAACTGGCACAAGATGACCTACTAAGTAACCCTACAAATAATGGTGTATCCCAAGTAACCGCAGCCAATAAAAATCAAAACGGTAATGATTTTAATACATCGGATAAAATTGTTAACACTAAAAAATCAGTAAATAAAGTGAAGGTCAAAACGCTACCAGAAAAAGCTATTATCAAGCAAGCTTGGGTAATACATTTAGGTAGCTTTAAACACAAACAAAATGTTGCACAATTATTAGCTAAGCTAAAAGACAATGGTTATACCACCTTTACTCAACCCATTAAAACTAAGCAAGGTACATTAACCAAAGTTTTTGTTGGGCCAGAGTTAATTAAATCGTCACTTGATAAAAAACTACCAACATTAAAAAAATTAACAAATACTACAGGTAAAGTCGCTCGCTTTTATCCAAATAGATAACGGTTGTTTTTTGAAAAGTATTAATAAAACGCTAAGCGAAAAATAAATAATTAGACATTTTTTTGATACTTCTGCTAAAATGCGCGCCTCTAATTTAGAGAACTCAATTAGCTCATTCTATGAGTTCACTCAATGGGAATTGTAAGTTATGGTTTGGATAGATTACGCTATTATGGCTTTAATAGGTATATCGACGCTCATTAGTCTGGTGCGCGGTTTTGTAAAAGAGGCCGTTTCTTTATTTGTATGGATTAGTGCATTTTTTATTGCCAGTAGTTTCTATGCTAATTTAGCCAATTTATTAACTAACATTTCCGATCAATTTCTGCGTAACGCTGCTGCCGCTGCTATCCTTTTTATTACTACTTTAGTGCTAGGCGCATTGGTAAATTATATTATTGGCCAATTAGTCAGTAAGACTGGTTTGTCGGGCACTGATAGAGTTTTAGGACTTGTTTTTGGTGCATTACGTGGTGTATTAATTATTAGTGCTGTCTTGTTCTTCATGGATGCTTTTACTAGTGCGGCAACAGCACACTGGTGGAAAAGCTCGACACTAATTCCTGAGTTTACCTTAGTCATTGAATGGTTCTTTGAATATCTTAAACAATCATCAAGTTTTTTAATTTAACTCTCTATCAGTAGTTAAGCTTTAAACGGAGAAAATTTCATGTGTGGTATCGTTGGTATTGTAGGTAAAACCCCTGTCTGTCAGTATATATATGATGGTTTAACCGTACTTCAGCATCGCGGGCAAGACGCTGCAGGTATTGTTACCATTCATAATAATACTTTTAGACTACGCAAAGGGAACGGCTTAGTTAAAGATGTCTTCCATACTCGCCATATGCTGCGTTTACAAGGTCATATTGGTATTGGCCATGTTCGTTATCCAACAGCAGGTACTTCTAGCTCATCTGAAGCACAGCCATTTTATACTAATGCACCATTTGGTTTGTCTTTAGCTCATAACGGTAACCTAACCAATGCTGATGAATTAAGACAGTGGTTATCTAGTATTGCTCGTCGCCATGTTAATACAACCTCTGATTCTGAAGTATTGTTAAATACCTTTGCCCATGAATTACAGTTAAGTGAAAGTACCTCGTTAAATCCTGACGAAATCTTTAACGCGATTGCTAATGTACATAAACGTGTGCGTGGTGCTTATGCTGCTGTAGCCTTAATTGTTGGTCATGGAATGATAGCTTTTCGTGATCCTAACGGTATCCGTCCATTGGTTTTTGGCAAACGAGAAAATGAACATGGCGTTGAGTACATGGTGGCTTCTGAGTCAGTTGCACTAGACGCTTGTGATTTTGATTTTGTACGTGACGTTGCTCCAGGAGAGGCTATTTTCTTTTCTGATGACGGGAAAATTCATAGTAAGCAATGTGCAGAAAATCCAGTGTACAGTCCTTGTATTTTTGAATTTGTATACTTTGCTCGCCCAGATTCGACTATGGACAAAATGTCTGTGTATGGTTCACGTGTGGAAATGGGAACTAAATTAGGCGAGAAAATAGCTAAAGAATGGGATGATATTGATATTGATGTTGTTGTACCAATTCCAGAAACCTCATGTGATATTGCTTTACAAATAGCCAAACAACTTGATTTACCTTATCGCCAAGGTTTTGTTAAAAATAGATATATTGGTCGTACGTTTATCATGCCAGGACAAGAACAACGAAAAAAATCAGTCCGCCAAAAATTAAATGCTATTGGTACTGAATTTAAAGGTAAAAATGTTTTACTTGTTGATGACTCTATTGTTCGTGGTACGACATCAGAGCAAATCATTGATATGGCTAGAGCTGCAGGTGCGAAAAAAGTGTATTTTGCCTCGGCTGCACCTGAAGTACGCTTCCCGAATGTATACGGTATTGATATGCCGAGTGCTAATGAATTAATTGCTCACGGTCGAGAATTAGATGATATTTGTAATTTGATTGGTGCAGACAAATTGATTTTTCAATCACTTGATGATTTGGTTGCAGCTGTAGGATCAGGAAACCCTGAAATTAAAGCATTTGATACCTCGGTATTTAATGGTAACTACATCACCAATGATATTGATCAAACTTATTTAGAAAAGTTAGATGCTCTGCGTAATAATACGACTAAAGAAACGTCAGATAAAAATGCCGACTCAATTATTGATATGCATAATGAAGGCGCTGAATAAAGTTGTAATACTTGATTTGTCATCCTAATAAAAAAGGTGCTGCATCGTAAGATGTAGCACCTTTTTTTGTACCTAAGTAACTCGCCTTAAGCTATAAACTCTGGACCAAAGCCCATACCCCATAAAATGATAGTAAATGCCATAAGAGCAACAAGTAAAACTAAACCTGCTGTGACGACTGAACTTGAATAGATAAAACCTTTCTCTTCAGGAATGTTCATCATAATTGGTATGCCTGAATATAATAAATAAACTGAATAGGCAATCGCTACTAGGCCTGCTAGAGCAACAAACCATAGTACGGGAAATAACGCGGTAACACCTACCATTAACAATGGAGTCGATGTATAAGCAGCAAGCTCTAATGCTTGTACAAAAGTTGGTTTAGAGTCGAACGTTTTTGCCATCCACTGAATAAGATAAGCAAGTGAAAATACGCC
>JAWSUX010000155.1:5019-15394 GCA_033852215.1 Colwellia sp.
GTTTGCCATTCATCTTTCGGATGGGCATAAAGCCCCCAAATATGGTTTAGTATCATGTTGAATCCTCTCGCACATTAGTCTTAGGGAGTACTTTGATAGATAAACAATCAGTAAAGGTGCTAAAAACAGTTAACTATTAGTACTTTTTATTATTGCTACCCCCTATTTATGAAATATGGATGATAGTTCGTCAAGCTTTGTTTGATAAATAACCGATAAAGCTCTATTAAAATGACTTTTAATATCATTAAGTGATAATAGAAGAAGATAAACTGCCTATGTAATTTATTTTTAACTTACTTTAATACGAACAACTTTCATTATTTCTATATCAAATCCAGCAATAACTTCTGTTTCTGGATAATAAGTAATATTTACTCGTTGTCCTTGTAAGCTTTTGTAGTGCTTTTTCCGTTTATATTTAAAAGGCACTAAAATATCATTAAGAATTAACGTGTTTATTATCCAATCACCACTTTCACGCTGAACGTGTGAGGTAACTTTGAGGGTTTCGCTGTGAGTTAATTTAGCGTGATTTTTAACTAATTGTTTAGCTGCTTTTGAACTAATAACCGCTTTATTAATATTTGTTGTCATAAAATTGATCTAAATAGTAGAAAAAGTATTCTTCACTAGTATCTCAAGAAAGGTACTTCTAAAATAGGAGAATATTTTTATTGAGCCATTTTTACCTTGATGGTGAATTTTATGAGCGAGCTTTATGAACGAAAATGAACAATTATTAATGCCAATATTATCTTTCTTGCAGTGCCGAACTCCTGATGCCTGGATAAATGAGGCTAAAAAACCTGAAAATTTAGCTATCATATTGCGTGACCATTTAGCTTGTGAGCTAAAAGCTGGTCAAACAGCGATGTTTTTAATTCGAAAATATGCGTTAGATAAAGAAAGCAGTAAAGTATTACTTGAGTGGTTTGAACCTTATGAAGATTTTCTCTATCGTAAAAAAGGTAATTTGGCATCTTTAGCAAACAAAAATAATCTATCAAAAGCTTTGTTACCGAAAAACAACTCATCGTATAGCCAAGATTTAATCGATAAAATGGTTTTGCTCATTAAAGAAGAGTTACACCACTTTTATCAAGTATTAGAAATTATGGTAAAACGAGACATCCCTTTTGATGGTATAACTGCAGGTCGTTATGCTAAAGGCATGATGAAACATGTGACGACCTATGAGCCCAATGCGTTAATAGATAAATTAATTATAGGGGCTTATATTGAAGCACGTTCGTGTGAACGTTTCGCTAAACTCGCACCATACTTAGATGATGATCTAAAGAAGTTTTATATTTCGTTATTACGCTCAGAAGCACGCCATTACCAAGATTATCTTGCATTAGCTTCACAAGTTTCAGGTGAGGGGACAGATATTAATGCACGTATTGCTTATTTTGGCAAAGTTGAAGCGGAGCTTATTAATAGCCCTGATGAAGATTTTAAATTTCATTCAGGTACGCCTGTAAATTAGGTGAAATAAGTTTGTAGGGGCGCTACCTGTAATGCCGTGCCCCATATAAGTATGTGACTCTACTTTAAATAAAAAGCATTATTTATCTAGCGGTTGGTTCATCAATTCTATGCCCTCAGAACTGACTTTTAACCATGCACCTTGCTCATACCAATCACCTAGCACTATACGTTTGGCTTTTTTGTTATTTGCTGTTATTTCATGTACAGCAGGTCTGTGGGTATGGCCGTGGATAAGTAATTGGCTGTGATATTGCTCTAAACAATTAATGACTTCACTTGGGGTAACATCCATAATATCTTGCGGTTTTAATGCCGTAGCAGCTGCGCTTTTCTTTCGGTAATCAGCGGCAATTTTTTTACGTAGAAAAAGCGGTAAACTTTTAATTATCATTTGCCACCACCAGGAGCGAGATTTCTTTCTAAAAACTTGGTAGTCTACATCACGAGTGCATAAAGTATCACCATGCATTATCACGACTTCTTGACCATATAAATCAATTAAATCGATTTCAGGTAATAATATTATTGATGATTTTTTAGCGTAATGTTTACCCAATAAAAAATCACGATTTCCATGAATATAGTAAATTTTTGTACTGTAAGTAGCTAAGGTAGATAATGCTGTACTAATGGTTTTTAAATAAGCGCTATCATCATCATCGCCTACCCAAGCCTCAAATAAATCGCCTAAAATATAAAGCTTTTCAGCATGGATAGCGTCATTTTTTAAAAAACGCAAAAAGCAGGCGCTGATATCAGGCCTGCTTTCGCTTAAGTGTAAATCAGCAATAAAGTAGGTTATTGCTGTGGGACTGTTATTACTTTTTAACTCTGTTTTCAAAGTTGGTTATTCAACTATTGCTGATTCAATAACAATATCTTCTTTTGGTACGTCGCCATGCCCGTGTAGATTACCTGTATCGACTAAAGCCATTTTATCAACAATGTCCATGCCTTCTACAACTTCGCCAAAAACACAATATCCCCAACCTTGCACTGATTCACTGGTAAAATCTAAGAAGTTATTATCAGTAAGGTTAATGAAAAATTGTGCTGAAGCTGAATGCGGCTCTTGTGTTCGAGCCATAGCCAAACTACCCAGTTTATTACTTAAACCATTATTTGCTTCGTTTTTAATGCTTGCACGGGTTTCTTTTTCTTGTAAACCAGGCTCAAAACCACCGCCTTGTGCCATAAAACCTTTAATCACTCGATGAAAAATAGTGCCGTTGTAATGGCCTTCTTCTACATATTGTTGGAAGTTTTTTGCTGTTTCTGGTGCATTATCAAAATCGAGGGCTATTTTAATATCGCCAAGGTTTGTTTTAAACGTGATCATAGAGTTCTCATAAAAGGGTTGTAAAAAATTTAAAAGGAATTGTATCGTAACTTCAATTATATTTCTTGATAAAATACACTTATCTGTGGTGATACTTTACTTTTGTTCGGGTACAATTATCGGCTTATTCGTTATAACAGCTATTAGTAAAAATAGTTTGTAGGAGTCATAAAACCACATGTTGCAAATATACAATACTTTAAGTCGTCAAAAAGAAACTTTTACCCCAATCAATGCAGGTAAAGTGGGTTTGTATGTTTGTGGTTGCACGGTTTATGACTTATGCCATATTGGTCATGCTCGTACTTATATTAGTTTTGATAATATAGCGCGTTATTTACGTTTTTCAGGTTTTGAAGTCAATTATGTACGTAATATTACTGATGTTGAAGATAAAATCATTAAACGAGCACAAGAGAATAATGAAACAACAGACGAATTAACAGAGCGTACTATTGCAGCAATGCATCAAGATTTTGATGCATTAAATATGGCAAGGCCTGATTTAGAACCTAGAGTTACTACTCATATGGATGAAATCATCACTATGATTGAAACGTTAGTAGCGAAAGAACATGCGTATATCGCCGAGAAGGAAAATGGTAGCGGTAAGGGGGATGTGTTATTTTCAGTTGCTAGTTATGATGCTTATGGAAAGCTTAGTGGTCAAAATCTTGAGCAATTACAAGCGGGCTCTCGTGTTGAAGTAGATGATAGTAAAAATAACCCTCTTGATTTTGTTTTGTGGAAATCAGCCAAAGCGGGTGAGCCGAGTTGGCCTTCACCTTGGGGAGAAGGCCGACCAGGTTGGCATATTGAATGTTCAGCAATGAATGCCAAAGAGCTAGGCCATCATTTTGATATTCATGGTGGGGGCTCGGACTTAACTTTTCCGCACCATGAAAACGAAGTAGCGCAAAGTTGTTGTGCGCTTGATACTCCGTATGTTAACTACTGGATGCATACGGGTATGGTACAAGTGGACCAAGAAAAAATGTCTAAATCATTAGGCAATTTTTTTACGATTCGAGATGTATTAGCGCAATACGATGCTGAAACAGTGCGTTTTTTCTTAACAACAGGACATTATCGAAGCCAGTTAAATTACTCAATTGATAACTTAACTCAGGCCAGAGCATCAGTTGAACGTATCTACACAGCACTACGTGATGTTGAAATACCAAATGATTTTGAGCTTGATAAAACATCACCTTTCGTTAAAACGTTTTGCCAAGCGATGGATGATGACTTTAATACACCACAAGCCTTAGCTGTATTTTTTGAACTAGCTAGAGAAATTAATGTGGCTAAGGTTGAGAATGATACCGTACTTGCTAGTAGCTTAGCTGTAACCCTAGTTACGCTTGGTAGTTTTGTCGGTTTATTACAACTTGATCCTGCGAATTTTTTGCAAGGTCAAAATGACAGTGATGAAGTCGCTATTATAGAAGCATTGATCGTGCAACGTAATCAAGCTCGTGTAGATAAAAATTGGGCACTGGCTGATGAAGCGAGAGATAAACTGAACGAGCTAAATGTTATACTGGAAGATAGTGCGGGAAAAACCACTTGGCGCAAAGCTTAATGTTACGTTGAACGATATTTAGATAAAGGATGAAAACATTATAGTGTTCATCCTTTTTTTACCCCTTTACTTTATTGCTCGTTTTTCTGGCAAGCAATTAACGTATTCTCAATTAAACTAGCCACGGTCATTGGACCAACACCGCCGGGAACTGGAGTAATAAAAGCTGCTTTTTCATTGGCAATAGTAAAGTCGACATCACCAACCAACTTGCCGCTATCTAAACGGTTAATACCTACATCGATCACCATAGCTCCTTCTTTAATCCATTCACCTGGAATAAAGGCTGGTTTACCAACAGCAACAACAATTAAGTCAGCACTCCTTACTTTGCTTTCTAAATCCTTAGTAAAGCGATGAGTGGTTGTTACAGTACACCCAGCAAGTAATAATTCTAAACCCATTGGTCTACCAACAATATTTGATGCACCAATCACTAAAGCATCCAAACCCTTGGTTTCAACACCTGTTGATTTAATTAAAGTCATAATACCTTTAGGCGTACAGGGTCTTAAACCAGGTTGTCTTAAGACTAATTTACCAACGTTAGATGGGTGGAAACCATCAACATCTTTCGCAGGATTAATATGCTCGATAATTAGATCGCTATTTAAACCTTCAGGTAAAGGTAATTGAACTAAAATTCCGTCGATATTATCATCAGTATTTAATTCGCTTACTAAAGCCAATAACTCTTCTTCAGAAGTGGTATTAGGTAAATCATAAGAGCGCGATAGAAAACCGACTTCTTCACAAGCTTTGCGTTTAGAGCCTACATAAACCTGAGAAGCAGGGTCGCATCCAACTAATATAACGGCTAATCCTGGGACTCTTAAACCCTTTACAACCCGCAGACTCACTTTTTCTTTTACACTGTCTCTAAGTTGTTTAGCAATGGCTTTGCCATCAATTAATGATGCTGTCATAAGTTTACTGTTTGCCTTAAAAAGTAGAAAATAAAAACAGCGTTATTTTGCCATAAACATAAGGTTTATTGTAGCTCTACTTTTAATAAAAAAATTAATGTTTGTTATATACCGTTATCCCCTAGTTGTTGAGGCTTTCTGTAAAATTAAATTGCTTAAATATAAAGCAAAATATAGCATTCAAGCTGAAGAATGGAGCAAGATGCATTAAAAACGAGCTAACGATAAAGTTTTTATAAAAAAGGTTTGACGGAGCGTAACCAAGTCGGTAATATCCGCATCCGTTGAAACGAGACAGTTCGCTGCTTTGAATTAACGGTTGAATCGGTGATTAGCGCAGCTTGGTAGCGCACTTGGTTTGGGTCCAAGGGGTCGCAAGTTCGAATCTTGCATCACCGACCACTTTTTTTTAAAGTCACAAGATGATTTTGGATAAAAGTAGCTTTTGTAGGTAAATGTGCGCCCTTAGCTCAGCTGGATAGAGCAACGCCCTTCTAAGGCGTGGGTCGCAGGTTCGAATCCTGCAGGGCGCGCCATACTTAAATAGTATGGAAGTAAATGTCAATGGTGGCTATAGCTCAGTTGGTAGAGCCCCGGATTGTGATTCCGGTTGTCGAGGGTTCAAGTCCCTTTAGCCACCCCATTTTTTTATTTTATTTATAGAATGAAAAACTGAACTTTATTGTAAAAAATGTCGGTGATTAGCGCAGCTTGGTAGCGCACTTGGTTTGGGTCCAAGGGGTCGCAAGTTCGAATCTTGCATCACCGACCACTTCTTTATTACAAATTAAACGCCTACTACTCTCATATAATTCACTCCCCCTTACTATAATTAATAATATATTTACTAAGTTCTAAAATTTTAATGTTTTTTTTCAATAAAAAGCTGAATATAGAATATCTAAGTCATTTTAAATACCAATCAAGTACCATTTTTTTAAATTTTCATATCAAATCCACATATTAAATTCTTAATTATCCGTATATTTAAAGTGGGTAAATAATATAGCTTTCGTATTGTTTCAACTTTATATCACTCTAACTTATTATCAGCCAAATTTTCCTCTTGCAACTTATATATAGCCTAGCTATAATTCTGCGTCACAATTTTAGTAATCGTACATGTTTTTGTCGGTAATTTGATAACTATTTATCAAGTTAGGTTGTCATCGATGTATATAAAAAAGCGTAATACGCTAAGTTTTGAGGTATATAAATGCAAGTTTCAGTTGAGACTACACAAGGTTTGGAACGTCGTCTGACTATTTCTGTTCCTGCCGAAACAGTGGATATAGAAGTTAAAAACCGTCTTCGTCAAGTTAGTAAAACACAGCGTATTAATGGCTTCCGTCCTGGTAAAGTACCACCGTCAGTTATTCAAAAACGCTATGGTAAATCAGTACGTCAAGAGGTTGCTGGTGAAATCATGCAGCGTAACTTTGTTGACGCTATTATTGCTGAAAAAATTAATCCAGCAGGTCGTCCATCATTTGTTGCTAAAAGTAATGAAGATGGTAAAGATTTAGAATTTGAAGCTACTTTTGAAATATATCCGGTCGTTGTGTTAAATGATTTAGCAAAAATTGCTATTGAACAGCCTGAAGTTGAAGTAACTGAAAGTGATTTAGATGAAATGTTTGTTACGTTGCAAAAGCAACATCAAACATGGAAAGAAAACAAACGAAAAACCAAAAAAGGCGATAAGCTAACACTTGATTTTACTGGTCGTGTTGACGGTGAGATATTTGAAGGCGGAAAGGCTGAAGGTTTTGAATTAGAATTAGGGGCAGGTCGCATGATCCCTGGTTTTGAAAAAGAAATTACTGGCATGAAAGTTGGTGAAGAAAAAACGATCAAAGTAACTTTTCCTGATGATTATCATGCAGAAAATCTAAAAGGCAAAGAAGCTGAGTTTGATATTGTTGTTCATAAAACTGAAGGCCCTGAATTGCCTAAAGTTGATGAAAACTTTGCTAAACTTTTCGGTGTTGAAGAAGGCGGTGTTGAAGCCCTACGCACTGAGGTCAGTAAGAATATGACACGTGAATTAACACAAGCAGTTAAAGCTAAAGTTAAAACACAAGTTATCGATGGCTTATTAGCTGCCCATGAAGTTGATTTACCGTCAGCTTTAGTTGCACAAGAAGTAGACGTATTACGTCAACAAGCAATGCAACGTTTTCAAGGTCAAATGGATCCTAACAACTTACCTGAACTACCGACTGAAATGTTCACAGAACAAGCAGAGCGTCGTGTGAAAATAGGTCTGTTATTAGGTGAAGTAATAAAGCTTAATGAATTAAAAGTTAACGAAGATAAAGTTAATGAATTAATCGCAAGTGCAGCATCAGCTTATGAAGATCCAAAAGAAGTTGTTGAATATTACGCTAACAACAAAGAGTTAATGCAGCAAATGCAAAATGTTGCTTTAGAAGAACAGGCGGTTGAACTTCTTGTTGAAAAAGTAAAAGTAACAAACAAAAAAGCTAGCTTCCATGACATTATGAACCCTGAAGGGAAGTAATATTAAATAAAGCTGAAGTTTATCGTAGTTTTATATTGACAATAGACTTAGCAATCGCTTAAATTTAATGGCTTGTATGGCAACATACACGCCATTTTTTTTTAAAGAGTAAAGGGAAGGTATACACTTGTTCAACTCTCATATTAGTTCTCAAATTCATTCGCAAAGTACAGCTGGTTTTACTTCACAAAATACTGTTCAAGGAAGTGCTAGTGTTACTGAAAGCGCCCTTGTTCCTATGGTTGTTGAGCAAACGGCAAAAGGCGAACGTTCGTACGATATTTATTCAAGATTACTTAAAGAAAGAGTGATTTTTTTATGCGGTCAAGTTGAAGACCACATGGCTAACTTAATTATTGCTCAATTGTTATTTTTAGAATCAGAGAGTCCAGATAAAGATATCTTTCTTTATATAAATTCTCCAGGAGGCTCTGTTACTGCAGGCATGGCTATTTACGATACCATGAAATTTATTAAACCGAATATTAGCACTGTTTGTATTGGACAAGCGGCTAGCATGGGCGCATTTTTATTGTCAGGTGGGGAAAAAGGCAAGCGTTATTGTTTACCTAACGCACGTGTCATGATTCATCAACCTCTTGGCGGTTTCCAGGGGCAAGCATCAGATTTTGAAATCCATGCGAAAGAAATTTTATTTATAAAAGAGAAACTAAACACTTTAATGGCAGAGCATACGGGTAAGTCATTAGAGCAACTTTCTCAAGATACAGATAGAGATAATTTTTTAAGTGCAGAAGCTGCGGTTGAATATGGTTTAGTTGACTCCATATTAGAACAACGTAACGAAAAATAAAATTTAAGTGTATACTTAGAGTAAATGGAATTACTGGTTTTAGATAGATTAGAGGTAGGGCATGACCGATATTAGTAAGGGTAGCGATAATGGTAAATTACTTTACTGTTCATTTTGTGGTAAAAGCCAACATGAAGTACGTAAATTAATTGCTGGCCCTTCAGTGTTTGTTTGTGATGAATGTGTTGAGTTATGTAATGACATTATTCGTGAAGAAATAACTGAAATTTCGCCAAAAGAGAGTAAAGAGGCATTGCCTTCACCTGTTGAAATTCGTGAGAATCTTGATGATTATGTGATTGGCCAAGACCATGCGAAAAAAGTGTTAGCTGTAGCTGTTTATAATCACTATAAGCGTTTGCGCAATGGTGATAGCCATAACGGTGTTGAGCTAGGGAAAAGTAATATTTTACTTATTGGCCCAACAGGTAGTGGAAAAACTTTACTAGCACAAACATTGGCCCGTTTACTTGACGTGCCTTTTACTATGGCAGATGCGACGACATTAACTGAAGCTGGTTATGTTGGTGAAGATGTTGAAAATATTATTCAGAAGCTATTGCAAAAGTGTGATTATGATGTAGATAAAGCACAGCGCGGTATTGTTTACATTGATGAAATTGATAAGATTTCTCGTAAATCAGACAATCCGTCTATCACCCGTGATGTTTCAGGTGAGGGTGTACAGCAAGCTTTATTGAAGCTGATTGAAGGTACTGTTGCTTCTGTACCGCCACAAGGTGGTCGTAAACATCCTCAACAAGAGTTTTTGCAAGTTGACACATCTAAAATTTTGTTTATATGTGGTGGTGCTTTTGGGGGGCTTGATAAGGTCGTAGCACAACGTTGCGAAACAGGTACTGGCATTGGTTTTGGTGCAGAAATCCGTGGTAAAGCTCAAGAGAAATCGTTAACTGATCATTTAGCTGAGGTTGAACCCGAGGATTTAGTTAAGTACGGTTTAATTCCTGAATTTATTGGTCGTTTACCTGTCGTGGCCACTTTACGAGAATTAGATGAAGATGCGTTAATTCAAATTTTGCAAGAACCCAAAAATGCCTTAACTAAACAGTTTTCTGCGTTATTTGATTTGGAAAATGTAGAGTTAGAGTTTAGAAAAGACGCGTTACATGCTATTGCTGCCAAAGCAATGGAAAGAAAAACTGGCGCGCGTGGTTTACGCTCAATTGTTGAAGCGGTATTACTTGATACCATGTATGAATTACCATCAATGGAAGACGTGAGTAAAATCGTTGTTGATGAGAAAACGATTAAAGGTGAGAGTAAACCTATTGTTATTTATGATAGCAAACAGGATAAAGCTTCATCTGAATAATTAACCTACGACTCAATAAGTTCAGCNNTTAAGTTATAAGTCAAGTTTTGAAACGATGATTTGTGATTTAGGGCTTTTTTTATGTCAAAATTTTGATGTTGAACTTATATTTTAAAACTTACGCTTTGTAACTTGTATCTTTTTTCTTTATCCCCATATCCATTTCATAGCTTTATTTTTATATTAACTTTCATAATCCCCAAAAGAGTAGCCAATGAGTAAAGAATTATCTGCTGTTGTTGAAATCCCCGTTTTAGCCTTAAGAGATGTAGTCGTTTATCCGCAAATGGTTATTCCTCTCTTTGTCGGTCGAGAAAAATCTATTCGTTGTTTAGATCTTGCTATGGAGCATGATAA
>JAWSUX010000612.1:0-1089 GCA_033852215.1 Colwellia sp.
GCCGAATTCATATACTAAGTGCAACAACCCTAAAAATTAAAAGTGCTATCTGTGATACTAAGGTTCTTTACTCCCGCCAAGAAGTGAGAAACCATGACTAAGTACACACAGATAACACTAACTGATAGATATACAATTTACTACGAGAGAAAGCAAGGGAAGAGTCACTCAGAGATAGCAGATATCATCGGGAGGCATCGCAGTACGATTGCTCGTGAACTTGAACGCAACAAATGCCCCTCACATGGCTACTATGTTGTTGATAAAGCAGATGCTTATGCTCGCACACGACGCTCTCGTTCACGAAAAAAACTACATTATAGCGACGATGACTTTTTACTCGTGCGTAAGCTATTAAGAAAAAAATGGTCGCCCGAACAAATAGTCGGTCATATTCATCGATTTAAGCTGATGACGAAATGCATGAGCCATGAAACTATTTATCAATATATTTGGCGCGATAAAGCGCAAGGAGGCGGTTTATGGACTCACCTTCGACAATCACCAAAGCAACGTCGAAAACGCTACAAAGCCTATGATAGTCGAGGTCGCTTAGCAGACAAACGAAATATCAGCGAACGTCCAGCAAGTGTAGAGACTCGAGAGGATAAGGGGCACTGGGAAATTGATACCGTGCATGGGCGAGGAAGTCTTCATTGCATAGTGACATTATTAGAGCGAAAAACAGGCTATGTGATGATAGGAAAACTTCCCAATAAAACTGCCATATCACTGAATAAGAAGACAATAACGTTAATCAGGAGAAAGCCACTGGAATTTAAAACAATCACATCAGACAATGGCACCGAATTTCATCAATACAAGAAAATTGAAAAGCGCTGCCAAACAACGTTCTACTTTGCCAACCCCTACCATTCTTGGGAAAGAGGAAGTAATGAACATGTAAATGGTCTTATTCGACAGTATCTTCCTAAGATAAAAAGTATGGAAACGGTCACACAGCGACAATGTGACCAAATTGCTAAGAAGTTAAACCAGCGACCAAGAAAACGTCACAACTATAAAACACCAGAGGAGATGTACCATGAAATATAATGGCTATTGTTGCACTTCAAACTTGATACTAGG
>JAWSUX010000156.1:0-5183 GCA_033852215.1 Colwellia sp.
GTTGAAAATGCTTCTTTTATGCCTTGGCTTATTGGTACTGCGCTTATTCATTCATTAGCGGTAACAGAAAAACGCGGCACATTTAGAAACTGGACCATTTTGCTCGCTATTTTTGCCTTCGGTTTGAGTTTGTTAGGCACATTTTTAGTACGTTCAGGAGTTATTACCTCGGTACACTCCTTTGCCGCCGATCCTTCTCGTGGTATTTTCATTCTAATGCTCTTGGCGATAGCCATGGGGGGGTCGTTAACGCTGTATGCTATTCGTGCAAATACCGTTGCTAGTTTTTCTCGTTTTGCTTTTTATTCAAGAGAAACCGCATTATTGCTTTGTAATATTATTCTTGTTATCGCGACAGTGACAGTACTGTTAGGGACTTTATATCCACTGTTAGTTGATGCGTTAGGTTATGGCAAAATTTCGGTTGGTCCACCGTATTTCAATGCGGTGTTTATCCCTATCATGAGTATACTTTTTGTCATCATGGGTATTGGACCACTTATTCGTTGGAAAAAAGCGAAAAAAGGTGAGTTACGCAAACATTTATTAAAACCTTCTGTTTTTAGTATCTCATTTGGACTTTTATTTCCTGTTGTTTATGGCGGTGCGTTTAATGCGTTAGTCGCGATGGGAGTTACCTTAGCAACTTGGGTTTTCTTAGTGGTAGTAAAAGAAGTACGTAATCAATTAAAAGCATCAGGTAAGTTAAGTATCAGTCATTTAGGTATGGCGGTTGCTCATGCTGGTATCGCTATTACTATTGTTGGTGTCACTATTGTCTCGAGTTATGAAAGTGAAACGAATGTAAGAATGGCACTTCATGAACAGGTGACTATTTCAGGTTACCAAGTTGAATTTAATGGTGTTAAACATGTTGAAGGGCCAAACTATAGTGCCGAACAAGGACAAATCAGTATCTATAAAATTAAAGGCGCGGGCGAAAGTGACTTTGTTACCTTATTAAAACCTGAACGTCGTACTTATCGTGTACAAACGATGGGGATGACAGAAGCGGGTATTGACCCCGGTTTATTTAGAGACGTTTATGTTGCGCTTGGTGATCCGTTACCTGACGGTGCATGGCAAATTAGAGTACATTATAAACCATTTATTCGTTGGATCTGGCTTGGCGCTATTTTTATGGCGATGGGTGGTATTTTATCTATTTTTGATAAACGTTATCGCGTTAAAAAAACAGCAACACTTGCCAGTAAAACGGTAGTGGCTGACTCGTTGATAAATGCTGTTGCTAGCGCTAACAAATCTAAGGTGTAATGATGGCTAAATTAATTCGTTTTTTACCGCTGATATTAGTCATTATTTTAGGTGCAGTGTTATATCGTAGTTTGTCATTAAATCCACAAGATATGCCATCAGCACTGGTTGGTAAACACATGCCTGATTTTTCATTGAAGACATTAAATGATAATGAAAAAACAGTGACTAAAGCTGATTTGGTCGGGGATATCGTTTTACTGAATGTTTGGGCAACGTGGTGTCCAACCTGTAAATATGAACACCCTTATTTAGTTGATATTGCAAAGAACATGCAAATTAAGCTTTATGGTCTAAATTATAAAGATGAGCGTAATGCTGCCCAGCAATGGTTAAAGTATTATAAAGATCCCTATCAATTTTCAATTTTTGATGAAACAGGTACTTTAGGCTTAAATCTTGGCGTTTATGGTGCGCCAGAAACATTTGTAATTGATCATCACGGTATTATTCGAAAACGTTTTGCTGGTGCTATTGATACACGAGTTTGGCGACAAGAGTTTGCACCACTCATTGCTATGTTAATCAAAGAAAAGCAACAGGGAAAATAAGATGAAATTACTGATAAATATTATCACCGTATTCGTGATGTTCTTTTATGCTAATAGTAGTGTGGCAAGCCCTGTTGAAACGTTTGAATTTCATGATGAAGTAACCAAAATTCGTTTTCAAGCACTGAGTAAAGAATTACGTTGCCCTAAGTGTCAAAATCAAAATTTAGCGGACTCTAATTCGCCTATTGCCGCTGATTTGCGGCATGAGCTTTATGGCTTATTACAACAAGGTAAAGCGGACAGTGAAATTGTTAATTTTATGGTAGAGCGTTACGGTGAATATGTTTTGTATCGCCCTCGTGTATCGGCGGTAACCTATATTTTATGGTTTGGCCCTATCGCATTAATTTTATTTGGTGTCGTTATTGTTATTGTTATTGTTCGTCGCAAACCAGTAGATGAAAAAGATCTGACGTTAAATGCAGAACAACAAGATAAACTTAAACGTTTCCTTAAAGATAGTTAACTGAAAAGAGTAGTAGATACCCATTATGGAATTTATAGTAATAAGCCTCGTATTTTTAACGCTGTTATTGTTCATTGTCTGGCGACCTTTCTTTAAACAAAGTAAGAAAACCTTATCAAACAATAACAATTTACGTGATGAAACCAATGTCCGCCTTTATCATGAACACAAAAAAGAGATAGAAAAAGACTATGCTGAAGGTGGTGTTGATGAAGAAAGTTACCGATATTTATTGGCAGAGTTAGATAAAACTCTTTTACAAGACATTGAACAACAAAGCGCCGTTGATAATAAATCAACGGTAGTTGACGGACAAACTCAGCAAAGCTTTTCGGTATTATGGCCAATAAGCTTAAGTTTGTTTATTGTTGTTTTTAGTGTTGCGCTTTACGATAAACAAGGTAGCTATCAACAAATAGTACAAGTAAAACAAATGCCAGAAAATCACGCTCAGCAGCAACAAATGAGCGCAAAGCAAAAGCAACTAAAACGTCAGCAAGAGACACTTGCTTATATTAAGAAAGTAAAACAAGAATTGGTAGATAACCCTGATAACGGTGAAGCTTGGTATAATTTAGGGCAAACCTTAGTCATGATGGGGGATTTTGATGAAGCTATCAATGCTTATCAGCAAGTGATACGTATTGAAGGTGAACATGCCGACCTATTAGGGGCTATCGCGCAAGCGAGTTACTATCAAAATAACCAACAACTTAATGCTGAGATACAAACGTTAATTGACCGAGCTTTGGCGATAGATATCAATGATGCTTCAACCAATATTTTATTAGGTATGCACAATTTTATTGAGGCAAACTATCAAACGTCTATTACTCATTGGCAGCGTGTTATTGATGCAGGAAAAAAAGGCGTTAATATTACCGCATTACAAGAAGCTGTAACGGAAGCAAAAAATCGTTTAGCTAATCCACAAGCCGCAATGCAAGCTCAAACAGAAGCCACTACTCAACATGAGGTGAATGGTCCACAATTAAAAGTAAATGTTAGCCTTTCTACTGATATAGCTGAATTATTGGCGAAAGGTGAAGACCGCGTTGTCTTTGTTTATGCCATCCCTACTAATGGCAAACGTATGCCATTAGCAGCCGTTAAAATTATGGCCAGTGATTTACCTACCGTAGTGGTATTGAATAATAGCCAAGCAATGAGTGCACAAAACAATTTAAGCAGTGTTGAACAGGTTCATATATTTGCTGTTGCTTCTAAGCTAGGTGGTGTTGGTATTAAATCGGGTGATTATAAAGCTGAGATAAAAGGAGTTGATGTAAATAATACTGAAACGGTTAATTTACTGGTTGATAGTATTGTCGAATAGCTCGTATAAAACCTGTAAAGCCGCAGAATAATAAGTGGATATAAGGAAAGTAGGGAAAGCATGAAATCTCGATTTAGCGCAAAACCATCGACAGCTGTAAACCAAGCAAAAACGGCAGTGTTATTAACTAATTTAGGCTCACCTGACGAGCCTAATGCAAGTGCAGTGCGTCGTTATTTACGTGAGTTTTTATCAGACCCTCGTGTTGTTGAAATTCCGCGCTTCATTTGGCTTATTATTTTATACGGTATTATTTTAATTGTACGCCCTGCAAAGTCAGCCAAGTTATATCAAAGTATATGGACAAAGCAGGGCGCTCCTTTAATTACCAATACTAAAGCACAAACAGCTAAAGTGGCGGAAAAACTCAAAGCACAATACGGTGACGATGTTGTGGTTGATTTTGCTATGCGTTACGGTAATCCATCTATTGCCAATGTATTACAAAAATTTCAGCAGCAGGGTGTCGGTAATATTGTAATATTACCGCTATACCCGCAATATGCAGGACCTACTACTGCCTCTACCTTTGACGCGGTGAGTAAAGAATTACAGCAATGGCGTTATATTCCCGCGATACACTTTTTAAATACTTATCATAATAACCCGCTCTATATTAAGGCATTGGCTGCAACTGTGATTGAGCATGTTGCCAAACATGGCAAACCAGATAAATTGATGCTTTCTTATCATGGTATGCCTGAATTGTTCCGCCAGTGGGGCGATCCTTATTATGATTTTTGTTTGCAAACAACCCGTTTATTGAAAAAGTTACTCTGTACAACCGAGCTGGGTTTTATCGACGATGACATCATCTGTACTTTTCAATCTCGTTTTGGTAAAGCACAGTGGTTACAACCCTATACAAATGAAACGTTGGCGCAATTACCTAACCAAGGTACAAAGCATATTGCCATTATGAGCCCCGCTTTTAGCAGTGACTGCTTAGAAACACTGGAAGAACTGGAGTCTGAAAACCGTGAAATATTTATGGACGCAGGTGGGCAGCAGTATCATTATATTACAGCACTGAACGATCGTGATGATCACGTTGATGCTTTAGTTAGCGTAATCACACCAACTTTAAGTGGGCTGCGTTAGTTTTTGTTTTCGGCTGTGTTTTGAGTGAGTGTTCTAGCTAGTTTGCTAACGACAAATAAAAAAGGGGAATTCATTAAATTATTTCTTTAAATAAATTTAAAAGGAGGCTGTATAGGTATACAGTCTGGCGTGATTCCGTATTTCCACCAGAAATAATGACTATTTCCGCTTTTTTGCAGTCAACCAGAAAAAACTCATTGGCTATATATTTGATTTTTTACATTTATAGTTATAAGGTTCGTTTTAATTTTTTTAAATGTGGTTGAACATTTCCGACTGAAGTACGGAATTTTTCAACCTAATAAGCTGTTAGTTGCCGCAACTTGTTCTTGTTAAATTTATCTGCAAATAGCGGTATTTAATCTAAAAATTTTGCACTTGTTTCGTTTCT
The DNA here is from genome assembly GCA_033852215.1 of Colwellia sp. GTDB lineage: Bacteria > Pseudomonadota > Gammaproteobacteria > Enterobacterales > Alteromonadaceae > Colwellia. The sequence goes on from JAWSUX010000156.1 coordinate 5,124, forward strand.
TTATTGTGGTAACTTTATTGCCATAAAATATGTTTCAACTTTTAGCTAAACAGTTTTCGC
>JAWSUX010000156.1:5289-6021 GCA_033852215.1 Colwellia sp.
TTCCGCTTATTTAAGCGTTAGGTGTCTCTGTGAATCGGTTGCATGCAATCAATATTCTGTTAACTGTTTTAATTTCGGCATTAGCTTGCTACGGTTATGTGCATTTATTTAGTTATGGTCTTAGTGGCTATTTTGAGAGCCTAGAAGGTTACATCTTTTTACTTATATTTACTTCGCCTTTAGTTTTGGCTAATTGGATTTTTTCATATAGTTTACTGGCAGATAAATATAGAATTAAACAAGTTATTTTAAGTCTTGTACCGTCAATTATTTATTGTGTACTACCATTTTTAATAGCAATCGGTATAAGTCACCTAACAAGGCAATAAAGCAGGAAAATTTACAGTTGGCTGTTTTCACTGCGTTCAACATTTTAGCCAACTATAAATTTCCTCTTATTGAGGCGTTATATGCCAAGAGTATAAATTGAACCGTAGTGTAAAATTAATTCTATCAGTGGTAGTGATTATCTTCTTAATTGGAGTGGCTTTTTTCTATGTGCCTGTTAGCCACGACGCTAAGTTTCAAAATAATGAAAATATTACACTTTTGGTTTACGAGAATGGTGCAGTTAAAAAAGAGATCATTTTTCCTCCTAATAGTAGAGGGCATAACACTTTAAATAAGTGGTTGGCTTTTAATAAATCTGAGTGGAATCACGATCTAAATTCATATGCACCGTTGGTTTATATAATATCAAAAGATATATCTGTTAAATTAAATAACGGGTTT
>JAWSUX010000157.1:0-18528 GCA_033852215.1 Colwellia sp.
TTTGTGATAATAAAGGGTAGTCAGCAAGGTTTATAGTCATAGTCTTCTATCTAAGTGATAATCTTTCTGTTTTTCTTATAGCTTGCTGTTTAGTGCGTAATTAATGATTACGCTTAATAATAAAAGTGGCAAATTCTGCTAAAGATTGCGTATTGTAAGGTAAAGTAGCCAAAGCTTGAAGTGCTTGTTGAAATAAGTTTTCTGCTTTGTCTTGTGCGCCCTGTAAACCCAGAAGTGCGGGGTAAGTGCTTTTATTCGCTTTTATATCTGAGCCTGTTGGTTTCCCTAACTCTTCTTCAGATGATGTTATATCAATAATATCATCTTGCACTTGATAAGCTAAACCAACTAACTGTGCGTATTCTTTGAGCTTTGTTTTATCTTGCGCGGTAATTTTGAGTGAGCATTCTGCAGCCATTAATACCGACGCTTCAAGTAACGCTCCTGTTTTTAATGAATGTAATTGCTGTAATTCTGCTAATGATATTTTTTTATCTGTTGCAGATAAATCAAGCGCTTGACCACCACACATGCCTTGGTAACCCGCAGCATTAACTAATAATTGAAATAATGATATTTGTTTACTGTTAATCGCTGCAGAAAATTGATGGTTAGCAAGTATATCAAAAGCAAGTGTTTGCAAACTATCACCCGCTAAAATGGCCGTAGCCTCATCAAAAGCTTTATGACAAGTCGGTTTCCCTCTTCTTAAATCATCATCATCCATAGCAGGTAAATCATCATGAAGAAGAGAGTAAGCATGAATACACTCTATTGCACCAGCGATAGCGTCAATATCGGCAATGTCAGCATGTAATGTCTCACCAGTAATATAAGCAAGGTAAGGGCGCATACGCTTACCGCCGATTAATAAACCGTAACGCATCGCCGATAATAATTTTTCGTCATTAACTTTAAGAGTACTTAGTTTGTCAGTTAAAAAATTATCAATGCGAGTTTGATAATCTTGTAGCAAAGTTAAGTTACTCATTAATATTGTTCTTCACTGTGTTCAGAGCTCTGCTCGAAATCTGTTAATTGAGGTGCACCATTTTTTTCAAGCAGTATTTTAACTTTTTGTTCAGCCGCGGATAGTTTTACTTGGCTTAACTGACTTAAATTTAAACCGCGTTCAAATAATGTCATTGATTCTTCTAAGTTTAATTCACCTTGCTCTAAACTTTGCACTATGGTGTCTAATTCATTTAAAGACTCTTCAAAAGAGAGGTTTTCTAATTTTTTTTTAGCCATTGTTCTGCTCAGAGTGCATTGCACATATACTTTTAAATCGATATCGGCAAATTTACCATTTGCTTACTATCGTGGTCAATCGAGCAATTGATTTTTCTTTCATTTACTGTCTTACCGTGAACAATGGGATGTCGAGTCATGTGATGATATACCAGAGATGAATTATTTTTCTCATTAGGTTAAGTTATTGACAGTTAGGGCGATAATAAGAGTATTAACTAAATAAAAGTAATAGTGAATAGTTTGCCCTTAATGTACTATTCTTTTATAAAGTATTTTATGCGTTTTCCCTTTGTGGTCGTTTTAGGAGGTTTTCTGTGGATTTAGCTACATTAATTGGTATTTTAGGTGCAATAGGCTTGCTCATCATGGCAATGTTACTAGCGGGCGATATCATGATGTTTGTTGATACTCAGTCAGTGCTTATTGTGTTTGGTGGCTCAATTTTTATTGTATTATCGAATTATAATCTGGGACAATTTTTTGGTATAGGTAAAATTATTGCTAAAGCTTTTATGTTTAAGCTAGAAAAGCCAGAGGAGTTGATTGAAAAAGCGGTTGATATGGCTGATGCTGCTCGAAAAGGTGGTTTTTTAGCTCTAGAAGAAGCAGAGATTACGAATGGTTTTATGCAAAAAGGCGTTGACATGTTGGTTGATGGTCATGATGCCGATGTCGTGCGTGCTACTTTGCAAAAAGATATTAACTTGACCACGGAGCGCCATGAAACTGGCGCTAATATGATGCAGGCATTGGCTGATGTTGCCCCGGCAATGGGTATGATAGGAACACTAATTGGTTTAGTGGCTATGTTATCTAATATGGATGATCCTAAATCAATTGGTCCTGCAATGGCAGTAGCACTATTAACGACACTTTATGGCGCCTTTTTAGCCAATGTTATCGCTATTCCTATTGTTTCTAAATTACAGCTACGTATGGCGGAAGAAAAAATGAATCAAGAATTAGTGCTTGATGCGGTGTTAGGTATCCAAGATGGGCAGAATCCACGTGTTATCGAAGGCTTATTAAAAAACTATTTAGCTGAAGGTAAAAGGCAAGTAGATACTAATGAAGAATAGTTTTGGTAAGAGTAAAGGGTTACTTCCCTTAAAGGTCATTATATTAGCGATACTTATGTTAAGAGGTAAACATGGCTGAAGAAAAATGCAAATGTCCACCACCAGGCTTACCTGCTTGGATGGGTACTTTTGCTGATTTAATGGCATTATTAATGTGCTTTTTCGTTCTATTACTCTCATTTTCTGAAATGGATGTACTGAAATTCAAACAGATTGCGGGTTCAATGAAGTTTGCCTTTGGTGTGCAGAATAAAATTGAAGTGAAAGATATTCCCAAAGGTACGAGCATTATAGCGCAAGAATTTCGGCCTGGTAAACCAGAGCCAACCCCTATTGAAGTTATTCAGCAACAAACAATGGAAATGACTCAGCAAATGTTAGAGTTTCAAGCGGGTGATGAAAAATCTGCTGGTGGTCGTCAAGCACAGCGTGGTACAGAGCGCGGTGGGCAATCACAAAATACTGAAGATGCAGCATCTGCCGAAGCGATGCAGCAAGCTAAAGAAGAATTAGAACAAGCAGCGCAAGAGCAAGTGAATGACCTGGTGAAAAAAATTGCCGAACAACTCGAGCAACAAATTCAAGATGGTGCTATTGAATTAGAATCTTTAGGCCAGCAAGTTATTATTCGAATACGTGAAAATGGCTCATTTCCATCAGGCTCTGCGTTTTTACAGCCTAAATTTAGACCTATTATCAAAGAAATCGGCGAGTTACTAAATACTGTGCCGGGTGAGGTGATGGTGTCAGGCAATACGGATAACCGTGGTGTCGACTCAGAGCTTTTTAGTTCTAATTGGGATTTGTCTAGCAAACGTGCTGTGGCTATTGCCCATGAATTGATCAAAGTTGAAGGTTTTGAACAATCAAGATTGATTGTTGCGGGTCACGCTGATACTCGCCCTTTAGTCCCAAATACTAATGCATTAAATCGCCGTCGAAATCGTCGTGTTGAAATTTCCATTAACCAAGGTAAAGCGAAAGAAACGGAACCAATTCAGGTGATTAAAGAATAAATTCGGAAGTATAGTAATAAAGAGGCTAATCAAACGCCTTGTTATTGCGTATTTACCTTTTTGAAAGCTTTCTTCATTTGTGCTAATTTTTATAAAGAGGTGTCGCCTTTAATTTTCACGGCTAACATGTTTATCGCCCAACCCATTGAAGGTTTAGTTTTTGCGTAATATTCAGCTCTCTATTATATTAGCTGCAGCAGTACTCCTACCAGCGGCTTATTCAAGCGAAAACCTTCATATGGGGTATATCGAATTTCCGCCTTTCTACTATACTGATAAAAATGGTTCTTCCGGTGGCAAGATGATAGATCTAGCGAAATCATTAGCCGAAAAATCTGGCTACAGCCTGAGCTTTAAATCCTATCCCGCAAGGCGTTTAGCCAAGTATATTATTGACGGTGACGTGGGTATTTTTTTCGGGCTATCCGCATTCCCCGGAGTTTCAGAGGGAGCTCTAATTTCATCTATGGCTGTCGGATTTATACATCTAAAAGCTTTTTCGTTTCGTCAATTGCCGCCCATAAACTCGAAGGAGGACCTCGTAGGCAAGCGGATTTTAATATTACGAGGATACAGTTACGGCAGTTGGATTAACTATATTAACGACCCCAAAAACAATGTTGATGCCAAAGTTGTCGATACGCATGCACAAGCGCTAAGGATAATAGAACGCCGCCCTGCTATAGACTACTTGTTGGACTATGAATACCCAATACTGAATGCAGCAAAACAAAGTGGTGCTTCGCAGTTATACTCCAGCAATTTAGCAAGTTTTGAGTTGAGAATTTTAGTCTCTAAACAACTAAAAAACGCTGAAGAAATCATGGCTGATTTTGAAAAAGCATTTAATACGCTTCACCCCAATGGAGCAGAAAAACACAATTAGTCTCGCCGCGTAATACCCCGCCCCTTCTATTCCACATCAAGCCAAGGGCATCCTGTTCGCATCCGATATAAAAAACCTTGCATGGTCTTTCTGTGTTCGGGCTTGTCATGTGCTTTATCCTTGAACATTGTTCGGGGTATGGTGATCTCATCTTTATGTTTTTGGCGCTTTGCGTTGGGTCGCTTGCAGCTTTTTTATAGTGTACAATACGCGCCATTATTTAACCTCCTAGGTCACTTGTTGATGAAATTTATCGTTAAGCTTCAAGCTGAAATCACCATAAAATCTCGCCCTGTTCGTAAACGTTTCACTAAAATATTAGAATCGAACGTTAAAAATGTTTTGCGTCGTATTGATGAACAAGTCACTACACGCATGAACTGGGATAATATTGAAGTTAACACTAAAGACAACTCGCCTGAAAATCGTGAACGCTTGGTTGAGGCACTAAAATGTATTCCAGGCGTGCCTATTTTTTTAGAGGTGCAGCAAACAGAGTTTGTTGATGTTCATGATATTTATGAAAAAACTTTAGCTATTCATGCCGAAACTATTAAAGATAAAACTTTTTCTGTCCGAGCTAAGCGTACTGGAAATCATGATTTCAACTCGTTAAAAGTAGAGCAATATGTCGGTGGCGGTTTAAATCAAGCAGTAGAAAGTGCCAAGGTTAAATTAAAAAATCCTGATGTTACCATCCGTTTAGAAATAAAAAACAAAGATTTATTTATTGTAACTGAGCGTCATCAAGGGTTAGGTGGTTTTCCAATAGCAACTCAAGAAGACGTATTATCGCTTATGTCAGGTGGTTTTGATTCAGGTGTTTCAAGTTACCAAATGATCAAAAAAGGAGCACGTACTCATTATTGTTTCTTTAATTTAGGTGGCTCTGCTCATGAAGTGGGCGTTAAGCAAATAAGTTATTACTTATGGAATAAGTTTGGCGCTTCACATAAAGTTAAATTTTTTGCTGTCGATTTCGAACCCGTTGTTGGTGAAATTTTAGAAAATGTTGAAAATAGCCAAATGGGTGTGGTTTTAAAACGAATGATGATTCGTGCTGCGACTAAAATTGCAGAACGAGGTAAAATTCAAGCATTGGTTACTGGTGAAAGTTTAGGTCAGGTATCAAGCCAAACCTTAACTAATTTAAACGTTATAAACCGTGTAACAGATACGCTGATTTTACGTCCTTTAGGCGCTTACGATAAGCAAGATATTATTGATATCGCTAGAAAAATAGGCACGGAAGAATTTTCCAAAACTATTCCTGAATACTGTGGTGTTATTTCGAAAAAACCAACAGTGAAAGCGGTACTTTCTAAAGTTGAAGAAGAAGAAGGTAACTTTAATTTCGATATTTTAGACAAAGTGGTTAGCGAGACTCGTGTATATGATATTCGTGATATTGGTAAAGAGACGGAAGAAGAAATTCGTGCGGTAGATCTTGTGGAAAATATTCCTGATGAAGCCGTCATTGTTGATATTCGTAGCCCAGAAGAAGAAGAAGATAAACCATTAGATCTAGGTAAAGTAGAAATTAAGCACATTCCTTTCTATAAACTAGCGACACAGTTCGGTGATTTAGATATGAGTAAAGAGTATTTATTGTATTGCGACCATGGTGTGATGAGTAAATTACAGGCTCTGTATTTGCTCGATAATGGTTTTAAAAACGTGAAGGTTTATCGTCCATAAATTAGGCTTTACGCTGCTCTTCAACTTTCTTTATTGCTTGCCATACTTGAGTATTTACTGGTGTGGCAATGCAGTGTTTAATGCCTAAACGGTGAATGTAACCGTTAATATAGTCAATTTCTGTTGGGCGCTTAGCAAGTATGTCGCAGCGCATTGACGAACTATTTTTTGCTGTTGCTTGAGCAACGCTCTCTATTGTGTTTGTTAATTCTACCTCAGTAAAATTAATGCCTTCAGCTTTTGCTATTTCAACTATTTCTGTAATTAATCTCGCTTTTATTTCCGTAAATTCAGTTAAATTAACCTGACCATTTTCAATATCATTGAGTGCCGTAATAGGGTTGATAACACAGTTAATTGCTAATTTTAACCATTGTTTTTTTAGTATGTTTTCTTCGAAAGAAAAAGTCTCCATCGCTTGATTTAACAATAAAGTGAGCGCGTTTTTCTCACCTTTTGTCATGACACCTGTTAATAAACCAATATCACTGTGTCCAAGCCCTGTATGGGTTATGCGCAGTGGAGAGCTTCGTAAACAGCCATGGGTCGTTAGTATCGTTAATATTCTTTGTTTATCAGGAAGTAATTTTTTTACGTCAGTCAATATCCCCATGCCATTATGGGCAAGAGCGATTAAACACGTTTTCTTAATGGCATTAGCTATTGATTCTAGCGCGGAAACGACTTGATAGGACTTCACACATAAAATGATAATGTCCGCCTGTTTAATATTATCAGCTTGAGTATAGGTAAGTTGGTGGGTACTTGCTTTTGTTGCTTGGTATGCTGTAAATGAATATTCTGCTTCTGCTTTTGTTACATTAGGTGTTGGCAGTGACGGCTTGGAATTCAATGTAGAACTCAACAAAGAAACGTGATTTTTTGTTTGTTGCAAATAATGATAACAAAGCAAACCGATAGCACCTTGACCAACAATCACAATATTTGGTTTAGCGTTTTCGGGAGGGGAGTTGGTTTTTATATTATCCAAAGAATGAGTTTTCATTAGTGACACTTAGCTGACGTGTTTATTATTGTTGTTAGGTTTATTGCGTAAATACTGGTACAAACACTTTAATAAAACAAAAGCAGTAATGCCAACAACGTCAGCTAAAAAATCAGTGAACTCTCCAGTGCGAAAACCTAAATAAGCCTGCCCTAATTCAGTTAAACCCGCATAAAAAATCAAGGTGACCAGCGTGACTTTTATGGGCAATTTAATAATAGAATGCACTACCCAAGTTAGACTAAAAAAACTAATAAAGTGTCCAATGGTATCAATTTTAGGAAAACGAAAAATGGCTCTTCTGATCTCAGTATTTAATAATACATCGGAATAAAGCAATAATATTATTAGGCTAATAATAGCGAATAAAAATGAAAAATGATGACGGGCTTTCACAAGAGTATTTATTTATCTAAGTATTATACTGGCATCCTACCATGATTTATGCTTTTTTTTCTTATATACTCGCTACCAATCAATATTCGCGTTGAGCGGTAATGACTATATGCGGTTTTAGTTTCTTGCGTGGTTTTTTACTGTCGGTATAATAGCGAAATTAATTTACTTTATTAGAGTGATAAATATTATGCCATCAATGGATATAGTGTCAGAAATCAATTTAGAAGATGTACGCAATGCAGTAGAAAATGCTAACCGTGAGATTGATACACGTTTTGATTTTCGTGGTGTTGAAGCTAGCTTTGAGTGGAAGAGTCCTAATGTGACTATTAAAGCAGAAGGTGATTTTCAGTTAAAACAATTAAGCGATATGTTGCGTAGCCAGTTAACAAAACGAAAAGTTGACGCAAAAGCAATGAACTTAGGTGATGCAAGCGCAAGCGGTAAAAACTGGACTCAGCAAGTTAGCTTTAAAGAAGGTATTGAACAAGACGTTGCTAAGAAGGTCGTTAAGTTAATCAAAGCAGAAAAATTTAAGGTACAAGTGGCTATTCAAGGCGAACAAGTGCGTGTTACCGGTAAAAAGCGCGATGAGTTACAGTCAGTTATGCAACTGGTGCGTACAGCTGAGTTAGAGCAATCTTTTCAGTTCACTAACTTTAAAGATTAACACTAATTTCAAACGTTAACTTGAATTAACATTGTAACTTAAGACATTTTTTGTGAAGTACTAAACCATCAAAATAAATCTACGGGTGGTTTAGTATTTAATACATCAGCTTATGGCTTAAAGTGCCTGTCAAAGAAATTCATTATGCTGTTATTTAAATGAATTTTAACTTTTTCTCCTCGCATGCTGTGTTTGCTGCCAGGATAAGTCATTAATTCAAATAGTTTATTTTCATCTTGCAATGCTTTAATCAACTTAGTGGTATGGGTAAATAAAACATTATCATCCGCCATACCATGATAGATCATTAAAGGACTGTTTAATCTTGAAACGTAAGGAAAAATACTACTTTGTTGGTAACCCATCGCGTTGTCTTTTGGATGATTTAAATAACGCTCAGTATAATGAGTATCGTATAACAGCCAATCGGTAACGGGTGCACCGCTAACACCTGCTTTAAAATACTCGCCAGCTTTAAACATAGTCATTAACGCCAAATAGCCCCCGTAAGAATGACCATAAATACCAATTCGCTCTTTATCTATATAAGGTAGGGCATGTAAAAACTTAGCACCAGTCACCTGATCGGCCACTTCAACTTTACCCAACTGCTGATAAATTGCCGATTCAAACATCGTACCGCGATAATTAGAGCCACGGTTATCCAACTGAAACACAATATAACCTTGTTGCAGCATATACTGGGTTATATCTGCACCTTGCCATTTATTGACTACACGTTGTGCCAGAGGTCCACCATAAACATTTACTATCACAGGGTACTTTTTTCCGGGCTGCATTTTTTTAGGTTTATACAGTTTATAAAATAATGTTGCCTGCCCATCATCTGATTTAAGAGAGCCAAATTCGGGTATGACTAAGTCATCATAATAAGGAGCAACAGGGTGGTTAGCATCGACTTTATTTTCTGCTAGCCAGCTCAAGTGTTTGCCATCGGCTTGGTGTAAGCTAACTTGTTTCGGTGTATTAAGATTAGAAAAACTATCAATATAAGTCTCGCCATTAGCGGCGAAATTTATTTGATGAAAACCGTTACGTTTACTTAAACGTTGTACTTGTTCGGGGGATTTTCCTGTTAAAGGCACTTTGTATAAGTGACTTTCTAATGGCGTATCGGCTCTGCCAGTAAAATAAAGCCAGTTATTAGTTTCATCAAGGTGCTGGAGTGAGTCGACTACCCATTTTCCTTTAGTAAGCTGTGCAATAACCTCACCTTTAAGGTTCAAGTGATATAAGTGTTTATAACCATCTCGTTCGGATGCCCAAATAAAAGATTTACTGTCTTTTAAAAAAGTTAAATCTTTATGTAAATTAACCCAATGTTCAGATGTTTCAGTTAATAACGTTGTCTGTTTACGTTTTTTTAAGTTGTAGCTTTTTAATACTAAGGTTTTTTGATCACGACTTTGCCATTGATAGGCTAAATTTTTACTGTTAGGTAGCCATTTTACCCGGGGAATATAGATGTCTTTGCTTTCACCATCCTTGTTACCGTCTAGCGGTATAAAGCGTATTTTTTTACCCTTGATATCGGTAACGGCTAACTGAAGGTGAACATTATTAGTCCCCGTGGCTGGATATCGTTGTTCTATTAATTCTATTTTTTCAGCATAAATTTCATTACGAATAACGACCTGTACAGGTGTTTCGTCAACTCTTAAAAAAGCAATGTGCTTTTCATCAGGTGACCACCAGTAACCTGTCATTCGCCCCATTTCCTCTTGAGCAACAAATTCACTCATGCCGTTTTTAATAACGCCAGAGCCGTCTTTTGTTAATTGCTTTTCTATTCCAGTGTTAATATTTACCACATAAATATTCTGCTCCCGAATAAAAGAGACGTAGTTTCCTTCAGGAGAAAATTTGCTATCTGTTTCAAAGGCTGAAGTTTTCGTTAAACGTTTGGTCGTTTGGTTCGCTAATTGGTAATAATAAATGTCGCCATTTAAAGGAAATAATAAAGCGCTGCCGTCAGGTGAAAATTGATATTCCATAATACCGACACCATGAATTCTCTGGCGCTCACGTCGTGCTTTTTCTTCATCAGATAAATTTTCAATACCGCTAAAAATATCCTCTGAATCAACCAATAAACTATTCTTTTGTGATATTAAATTATATTCCCATAAGTCATACCGGTATAAATCATCGGCTTTATTTTTTAAGTAAGTTACTCGGCTACCATCAGGAGAAAACGTTAAAGATTTAGGTGTTTGGCCATTTAGAGAAGGAGAGCTATAAATTCGTTCTATGGTAAGTTGTTTATTTTTTTCATCGACAGGCTCATTGGTTAAGTGCTTAGGTGCATCCTTTGTGGCTTGAATTGGTGCAGTTGCTTGCTGTGCAAAGCTAGGTAACATGAATGAGCAAGCCAGCACGGTAAGTATCTTTTTCAGGAAAAGTTTCATAAGTCTTTTAGTTTTTATTGATGATTGTTAGGTCAGTATTCGGTCAGTATCTGTTGGTAACTTGTTTTTCGTAAGCTTATATAACCTCTAAGGCGTCACTAAGCTTTTTAACGGCAATAACTTCCATACCGTCAATAGCCTGTTTTGGCATGTTATTAAACGGTACTATAGCACGTTTAAAACCATGTTTTGCTGCTTCATTAATGCGTTCTTGGCCGCTAGGTACAGGACGAATTTCCCCCGACAAACCGACTTCACCAAAAATAACTAAATCTTGTGGCAAGGCGATATTTTTAAAGCTAGAAACTAAAGATAAAATAAGCGCTAAATCAATACTTGTTTCTGTTACTTTAACGCCACCGACCACATTAACAAAAACATCTTGATCATTTAATTGTAAACCGCCGTGTCGGTGTAATATAGCCAGTAACATAGACAACCTATTTTGATCTGCGCCAACAGCAACTCGCCTTGGGTTACCTAAAGCAGAGTGGTCAACAAGCGCTTGGATCTCTACCAGTAGTGGCCGAGTTCCTTCCCACAAGACCATTACAACACTGCCGGGTGTTTGCTCTTCACTACGCGTTAGAAAAATAGCGGAGGGGTTTTTTACTTCTTTAAGCCCTGCGCCAGTCATGGCAAAGACACCTAACTCATTTACTGCACCAAAGCGGTTTTTATTACCACGTAAAGTGCGATACCTAGAATCATTACTGCCCTCAAGCATGATAGAACAATCAATACAATGCTCTAATACTTTTGGCCCAGCTAAAGATCCATCTTTAGTTACGTGACCGACTAATAACATCGCAATATGATGTTTTTTGGCAAAACGCGTTAGATAAGCGGCACTCTCTCTTACCTGTGAAACACTGCCAGGGGCAGATTGAATGTCGTTCATGTGCATCACTTGAATAGAGTCAATAACCATTATTTTGGGCTGTTCTTTTATCGCTAAATTACAGATAGTTTCAACACTCGTTTCAGAAAGCATTTTTAACTTGTTTGTTGGTAAGCTTAAACGTTTTGCTCGCATAGCGACTTGTTGTAAAGATTCTTCACCCGTAACGTATAAAGCATGCATATTTTCTGCTAAAGCACACATGGTTTGTAATAACAACGTGCTTTTTCCTGCTCCGGGCTCACCGCCAATTAAAATGGCGCTCCCTGGCACTATACCGCCACCTAGTACTCGATCAAACTCAGCAAAATTTGAACTGAAACGAGGTAAGTCTGTTAAGTCTATCGCGTCAAGTGTTTGAACTTTGGCTTCATGAGTGTTTGCCATACCAGCAAAACCAGAACGGTTATCATTACGCGTGGGCGCCTTTGCTTGTCTGAACTCAGAGATAGTGTTCCAAGCTTTACAGTCGGTACACTGACCTAACCAACGGGCATACTCTGAACCACAGTCAGTGCAAACGAAAGCTGTTTTTGTTTTAGACATGCATTATTCTCGACTAAGTTAAGTGTTATACCCATGATACTTAAAAATGAGTGTTTTAGAATGTTTGAGCTACTTATGGACAAGGTGGTTCTATTCTCGCTGAGCTCTAAATTTAACGCTGGTATGGTATATTGCTAAAATAAATACCTTATTTAGTGGTAGGCATAATAATTGCTTATTTATTTTTTATCAATTTTGTTATAACGTACTCTAAATTATAACCATTAATTAACGCCGATTAAGCTTTTTTCATTAAATAAGCTGCCAATAAACGTAAAAATAAAAAAAATATATTTTATGATGAAAGATTTTACCAAATACCAACAATTAATTGACCGTTTTCGCGGTTTAGCTAATAAACCAGATTTTGATGCTAAATTTAATGCCGCTACAGGAAACATTGTTAAAACTGAAAAATTCCTTTTGAAAATGGAGTTAAAGCGTTTAGCGAGTGCTTGCACACGCGTGCTCGATCTGCGTGGCTTGGTTGATGGTGAATGTCAGTTGTTTGACTATAATGGTCAAAGTCACTTTCTTGATAATATAGCTATTCAAGTTTTTAATGAAAATATTGAAGCGTATGGTAGTTATAGTTTTGGGGTTTATGAAGCAGTAAAAGATACTAAAAATAATTTTCAAAATATTTATCAAAATGAACAAAACAATGCCGAACGCAGCGTAAATAAAAGCGTTAGTACGACCAAAATTAGTAATGTAATTGAAAAATCACAATACCCTGCAAAGTTATACTGTTTTGATAACTACCCCAATCGAAATGAAGAACGTATGAACTTCGCTATAGCGTTGACTTTGACGTTAAGTGGTAATAAGCAAATTCAAACGACAAGTGTTGATATTAGTGCCACAGGATTAAAACTCCGCTTAACTAACGAAAAAACGTTAGCTAAAGGAGAAGTTTTTAGTGTGTTTTTTACTGGTTTTGAAGAAGAGTTTCAATTTAATAAAGATGAGTGTTTAACTTATCAGGTACAAAATACTTATCGTAATAGCGATACGCAATTAGTAGGTTGCCAACGTATTGACGCGCCAGAAAAAGATAGCTTTCTTCGTTTTCTAACAGGGTATATACAGGGAAATAAACGTCGTTATAAAATTAATTTAACCAATAGTTTATCAGCTTTGCAAGCAAGATATATTGAGCAATTTTCTTTGGTTAAACTCAATGAATTAGTCATATTTATGCAAGACTCTGCAGAGGCTGCTCACGCAAGTGGTCAGATATTAACGCCAAGGTATGCACTAACAACAATAAATAACCAACATATATATCAATATTGGCGAAACGAAAAAAAACAGTCAGTCCTTAATTTCCTCATTGATAATGAACGCTTTTCTCGCTTAAAAATGGCAAAAGCGCAAGGACAGAAGTTATTGGTCTATAGCTTTATACACCAACATCAAGGCAACACTTTTTTTTATAGCTTTGATGATCAACAACTGAAGGAAGATGAAGGCTTCTTTATAAAATTTTTAGCTTTTGCGGCGAGTAAAGAGTCATTTGCGATCACACTGCTCGATTACCAACAAGTAAGTGCTGAACAAGGTTATTCGCCTTATACCTTGTCTAATGCGTTAAGTAAGCAGCAAAGTTACCTCAATCCACCATTATCTGATGAAGTGAAAGCGGTATTATCCACGTTGCCTTATGTTGTAACAGCCAGTGATTTAACACAAACCAGTGACATCAGTGAGTATCAGGCATTGGGCTTTGCTGATTTAGATCTTGAAAAAGTAAAAACATTTGGGCACAAATCAAATACGACAACACTATCGCTTGATGAAATTTATATTAATTATACAATTCAAAGACAAGAGCCTCGTTTCAAATATAAAACCCCTGTTCAAGTTGAATGTCAGCCTTTAAATTGCTCAGGTATATCAGAAGATTTTTCTGTTTCAGGTTTAAAAGTTGAGTTGGATGAGGCAGCGAGATTATCAGTTGGAGATGTTGTTTATTTAAGCTTTCCTAAATTACAAAAAATGACGTCGGCATTTGACCTTAAACAGCTCCCCTATAAAGTGGTTAAATTAAATCGAAGTAAAACAATTATTAATTTACGGGTTTCAGTGAAGGAACATCAACATATAGGACGTTCTTTCTTTAAGTTATTGATAGAAAAAAATAAAACTAAATTAACACCCGATGAATATGCCATGCTGATGCCGGGTTTATCAGCTGCGTTAAGGACACTGTATGCGGTTAATTCAACCACTATTTTCTCCATGATACAAAGTAGTGGTAGCCGCTATAAAATTGATGTTTTAGCAACAGGCAAAGCGAGTCTGAAAGCTCATTCTGGCTTATTGACTGATATGCGACATTTAAGTGATCGCAGTAGCTACTATAACTTATACCCATTATTGGGTAATTTAAACGTTAGTCAGTTACTTGAACAGCATCTGAAAAGAAAATTATCTACTGATCAAGCGCTTAGCGACATACTTTATATTGGTATTCGAAATAATGTCGAGCAAGTTGACAAAGCCGTTACCGTTAAATTATCCAGTGAATTAGATAGCGCTGAACTGAAAAAATTCTTTATTAAAAGATCGTTAAAGCAAGGGAAGTTCTACTGTATACAGTTAAACTTGTCTCGTAGTGATAAACCGCAAATGGAATACTTATCCCCTGAGTTAAGCTATATAAGCGCTTATGCTATTCATCGTGGCAAACATATAGAACAAGAAATATGGAGTGTTGCAGGTATATTACAGCTCATTGATATAACGCAGGAAACATTATTAAGGTATCGAGTAGCGGTATAATATTCTAGGTATTACTTTACAGGTAATACCTAGAATATATTGAAGCACTAAATTAAGCTAACCAATGCAATAAACAATCTAAACCTTGATGGTTTATACTGCTATCTGCTTGCGCTAAAACAATAGGTTTAGCATGAAAAGCAACACCGAAACTTGCAGCACTCATCATAACTAAATCGTTAGCACCATCGCCCATAGCAACGGTTTGTTGAGCGGGAATTTGATATTTTTCAGTAAGAATGGATAGTGAATCTGCTTTGGCTTGCGCATCAACCACCTCACCTAATACTCTTCCGGTTAAAACACCATCAACAATCTCTAAGGTATTGGCAAAAGCTGCATCTAACTTTAGCTGATTTTTAAGATGATCAGCAAAATAGGTAAAGCCTCCTGAGGCAATTGCTATACGCCAGTTATATTTTTTAAGTTCAGTAATTAAATTCTCTAAGCCAGCCATTAAAGGAATGTTTTTGGCTACCTCAGCTAAAATCGTTTCAGGTGAATCTTTTAATGTCGCAACTCGTTCATGTAAACTTTGGGCGAAGTCTAACTCGCCTAACATAGCACGCTCAGTGACAATGGATACTTGTTCGCCAACACCGGCTAATTTTGCTATTTCATCAATACACTCAATTTCAATTGTTGTTGAATCCATATCCATGACTAACAGCCCAGGCTCACTTAATGTAGGAACGTTAGTTAATAGTGCCGCTTCAATGCCGTTATCTAGTGAAAATTGAGCTACGGCTTTTCGTGCTTGAATATAGTCGCCGCAAGAGACGGTAAAACGTAAACTTGTTTGTTGGTTTCGGTTATTGATAACCTTTAACGTGGTAATGTTTATTTGGGCATGTGTTTGTAGGTCAAGTAATTGCTGTAAAGTTAGTTCTTGAAAGACAATTAATTCTGTTGAGGTTAATTCATGCTCGTCCTTCAGGCTTAAAGATTGCTCATTTAAAGTAAAACCAATAGGCAACGTCGTGCTAATTTTTTGTTGGTTTAAGTATTGCTCAAGCGAAAGGACTGATATTTGGGCAGAAAAAGGTACATTGGCGATAAAAGACACGTTAACTCTCTAATGCTAAATGAATAGCTAGTTGAAAAAATATAAATACTTCACATCGGTTAGTAATCTCACTATAGTGGCAATATAGTTGTGTTAGTTAAGTGACATTATCTATATCCGTTGCTAATCAATAGGCATGTTTCTGACTTTGAATGTTAACGGGTATATAATATAGATTCACTTACCTATATACATTACCTTAATAGAGTTATCTCGTTTTTATGAAGCAAACTCAGCAGCCTTTATACCCTAAATTATCGTCGATTTATAATAAAATTCTGCAATTAGTTAGTGCTATTTTACTTATCGTCTTATTAATGAGTATGTGGCAATCGACAACTGTTAAAAATCGTATTGATTTAGCTGAACATTTTGACTACATAGCTAAGCAGCAATTACAGCAGGGGATTGTTGGTATTGCTTTGATTTTTAATCAAAAACAGTACTCAAAAATCCAGAGAATCGAAATATTCCAGGACTACCTTAACGGTTTAAGTCGAGTCAATTTTGTCAAGCAAGTACATTTGTATGATGTCACAGGGGAATTACTTGTTTCGAGTAATATAACTAACGATTTTGATGCTGGTAATAAAGAGCCAAAGAATAAAAGTATTAATGAACTTTATGGCATATCTTTACAAAAACGTGATTTAAGTACTCGTTATATTCCTTTTGTCGCTGAAATACGCGATGAAAGTTCAGAACATAAAAGTTTAGCCAAAAAAGAGTTGTTTGGTTACTTACGTTTTACTATTGAAAAGTCTTATCTCGTGGATATTTTAGCTAAAGCAGATGATGACCAGCAGCAGCTATTTCGTTTAATGTTATTATTGGCTGGTTTAGTTGGCTTTTTATTAACGCGTGGATTGAATCGATTTAGCCGCAGAGGTTATCGCCTTAATACCACTGAAATACCTCAAGCTGATACCACGGAATCTTCTAAGCTAAATTAAGCGAACGTAAAGCTATCTCATCAAGCTCAATTTATATTACTTGCTGCCGATAATATAAATATAACGTTTTGTCGCGTATATAATATAGCAGGCAGATTTAACCATGTTCCACTCAATTAACTCTTTAGATAACAATTTATTTGTTAACAAGGCAAAAGTACCCGCAGGCTCTTCGCTTGATATTGCTGTTGGATCAAAATACTTGCTAAATAAACAGGTATCATCGGAAAAAATTTCGGCATTATTAAACGATGACACAGTCAATATTTCAACGGGTGCTCAGGAATTATTAGAATTAGATCAACAAGGTAAAACTAATGAAAATTCACTCGCGGGTGAAGAGCAAGCTAACGTTATTGATAAGTTAATTGAAAGTACAAAAGAAAAAATAGATAAAGCAAAACGAGAATTAGACGAGGTTGTTGGCAATACTGAAAGCGACAAACAACAGCGTAAAGCATTACAATCTCAGCTCATGCTATTGCACAACCAATTGCTTTTATTAATCAACCAAAAAGCAGAGCTATTAGTTAAAAAATAATTGCTCGATATTTTTCTCTAACTGTAATGCGATATCTTGAGAGCTCTCCGTTCTTATGTTGGCTAACAGTTCAAATATTTTCAACAGGTTGATTGGTGAATTTACTTTTTGCGATTCACCTTCCTCCGTTAATACCTCTTTGCTTAATGGCATCGACGGTGCGTCAGTTTCTAATACTATAGCCGATAGTGGTAAACGCTTGAGGGTATTAATCGTTTTTTTTGCACGAGAAAAACTGATAGTACTACCGATACCGAGCTTAAAGCCTAAATCAAGATAGGTCTTCGCTTGTTGATAACTCCCAGAAAAACCATGGATAACACCTGTTTTTTCTAATTGGTATTTCTTTAAAAACGGCACTATTTTATCGTGTGATTGCCGATGATGAATGATAACGGGCAGCTGATTTTTTTGGGCTAGGTTAAGTTGAAAGTCGAAAAAGTATTGTTGTTTTTTTAGGTTGTTTTCAGGGTTTTCAGCTCGTTTACTGATTGCACCATCAATACCTATTTCTCCTATCGCAATAATGTTCTTTTGTTCCTGCTGCACTTTATGTCTTAACAAGTCGAGGTGTTCACTGGTTAAATCAGTCAAAAACCAAGNNAAGGGTGAATACCTAAGCAAGGATATAGTTGAATTGGATTTTCATGATAGTTTTTGCAAAGCTGTAATACTTTTTCAAAATTATCAGGAACGGTGCTAGGCAGGATAATACGGTGTATAGCGAGTTGCTGGCATTGATTTAATAATGCAGGCAATTGCTCGCTAAAGGCTCTATCATCAAGGTGGCAATGACTATCGGTAAATTGCATTATTTGCCTGCTCAGTTATGATCGGAATTTAGCATTCAATATAGCACTCAATAAAGCTGTGTAACTTAAGTTAACAATAAAAAGCACGGTGAAAACCGTGCTTCTATAAACTCAACATTGCAGTGTTTCTACATTCTGTCCATTACATCAATGCCTAAAATATCTAAACCTTGCTTTAACGTATCGGCAACTGTTTGGCATAACGCCAAACGTGATGTTTTAATTTCATCACTAATACCTTCTTTAAGAATAGGACAGGCTTCATAAAAGCTCATGTAAAGGCTGGCTAATTCATAAAGGTAGTTACAAAGTAAATTAGGAGTACACTCACTAATGACGGCATCAATAACATCTTCAAGTTGCAATAATTTTAATGCTAAAGCTTTTTCTTGAGCTTCAATAATGTTGATAACAGCATTATCTTTGGCTGTCCCAGCTTTGGCTATATTAGCCTTAGAAAATATACCTTGAATACGAGAGTATGC
>JAWSUX010000158.1:0-10728 GCA_033852215.1 Colwellia sp.
TTTACATTTGCTGTACCTGATGCACTTATTTGCTTGGTAATTTTTACTGTATTGGGTGGTGGAGTTAACCATGAGTTCTCCAATGATGCAGCTTTGGTGGGTCTTATTCCCTACGTGGTTATTTTGGTTTTAGCGTTATCAGGCGTAAACGTTTTTGTTGTGTTAATTATTGGCATAATTGTAGCTGCTTCTATAGGCATGCTGACAAATGATTATCAATTGTCAGCATGGGTAAGTGATATCAATAAAGGTTTTTCGAGTATGCAAGATATCTTTATCTTATCTTTGTTTATCGGTGGGTTAAGTGCATTAGTACGTCAACAAGGTGGACTTTCCGCGTTAACCCTAAGTATAAAATCATTTACACAAAAGCTGAGCCCAAACAACAAAAAACGAGCTTCAGGTTTTGGTATTGCGGGGCTTGCTTTTGTTTGCAACTTTTTTACCGCCAATAATACAGTGTCTATTATTGTTACCGGTGATACAGCAAAAAACCTAGCAATAGATGGTGAATTATCGCCCGCAGAATCAGCCAGTTTATTAGATGTTTTCGCTTGCATCAATCAGGGTTTATTACCTTATGGTGCGCAAGCCTTATTACTTGGTGCTACCCTGCATATTTCTCCACTCGCGGTAGTCAGTCATGCTTATTATCCAATGATATTATTTTTTGTTGCGGGCATTTCCTTCTGGCGTTTAACACGTAAAAAAGCGCGTAAGCAAAGCTGATGAAATTTTATTGTTCACCTCGCCTTTTTCACTTACTTGCACAACAGTTTTGTAACTTCCGCTGGAAGTTACTGCTTTGGAGTTTATTACTAATAGGTTTATTTAGCTTATTACAAGGGGAAATTAACGCTGAGACACCAAAAAAATTAATTTGGTTTGCATTATTTATTTTATTTACTGGCTTACAATTATTGATATTTAGTGCTTTTATATTCTTTTTTCAGCAATTGCCTTCTCAGAAAGAAATGCAGCAGCATGATGCACATCGTCAATTTTGGATTAAATTATATCAAGCGGTTGAATGGTGTGAGGCGGTATTGTTTTTCATCATGCTACCACTACCTACTATTACGTTTATTTATGCTTTGTTTATGGTTTGATATCTAAAGAGAATTGAAATGAGTTAAAGTGATCTACAACCACCTTATCAAAAGTATAGACAAGAACAGTTTTACTATATCTGTCGCTGTTTCTGAGCATACATACCTAAAAGACAAAAAACACCAAACACACAGGGTAATAAATACGGTGTTGGAATATTTGCTAACTGTGTCGCTAGCAAATTAGTTAACCACACGGTTAATAACCCATAACCAAAAGCACAGACAAGGACAAAGATCAAAGTGCGAATAATAAAGTGCTGTTTAGCAATTAATTTTTTTATCGCACCATTAATGTCATTTCCAAAGATAACCAACACTGTCGCAATAATTGCTAAGGCGGCTTGGTATTGATATGGACGACACCAATGACCAACCTCTGTTAGCGTGGTCATAATGAATGAACTCATGCGATCTACAACTTATTTAGTATTAAAAATTAAACCGTGACGTTATGTTTAGCAAAAAGTACCACAAGCTCATCTTCAGTTAATACTTCAACGCCTAAGTCTTGCGCTTTAGATAACTTAGATCCCGCTTTATCACCCGCAACAACAAAGTGAGTGTTCTTTGATACACTGCCAGAAACTTTGGCGCCAAGTGATTGCAAAGCGGCTTTAGCTTCACTACGTCCCATTTGCGTTAACGTGCCCGTTAAAACAAATACCTGTTCAGCCAACGGTAATTCATCCGCTGACTTAGTTATAATATCAGGCCAAGACATTAACGCGGCTAACGCACTGACGACCTTTATGTTGTGTTCTTCTTTAAAAAAATTAACAATATTTTTTGCTACCACAGCACCAACATCACTTACTGTTTGCAATTGCTCAAAGTTGGCTGCTTGTATTGCTGTTAAAGTACAAAAATGATTTGCTAAATTTGCTGCTGTTGCCTCACCAACTTCTCGAATGCCTAACGCATAAATAAATTTAGCCAAACTAGTATCTTTAGCTTTTTCTAAAGCAGATATTAAATTTTTGGCCGACTTTTGTCCCATACGATCCATGATGCTTATTTGAATTTCCGTTAAGCTAAATAAATCGGCAGGCGTACTAATTAAATTTTCATCAACCAATTGTTCAACTAACTTATCCCCTAAACCATCAACATCATGAGCTTTACGTGAAGCAAAATGTTTAATCGCTTCTTTGCGTTGTGCTTGGCAAAACAAACCAGCAGAGCAACGTAATACCGCTTCACCTTCAAGTTTAACCACTGTAGAGTCACACACAGGGCAAGTTGCAGGAAAGTTAATATCACAAGCATCATCGACACGCTGTGCTAATACAACACTAACTATTTGCGGAATAACATCTCCTGCACGGCGAACCACCACAGTATCTTTAACTTTGAGTCCTAACCGATTGATTTCATCTTGATTATGTAAGGTAGCGTTAGACACAGTAACACCACCAACAAAAACAGGGGTTAAACGTGCAACAGGTGTTATAGCTCCTGTTCTACCCACTTGAAACTCTACCGCTTCAACTTGCGTTAACTCTTCTTGTGCAGGAAATTTAAAAGCAATTGCCCAACGTGGTGCGCGCGCAACAAAACCTAATTTACGTTGCAGTGTTATGTCATCAACTTTTAATACCGTACCATCAATTTCATAACTTAATTTTGCGCGTTTATTAAGAATGTCTTGATAAAACTTTTCGCAGTCTTGCTCATTAGTTAATAAACGTACCTCGGGGCACATAGGTAAACCTAAGGTTTTAATTTGGCATAAACGCTGATAATGAGAGTTAGCAAAAAATTGCTCGGTTAACTTTTCTTGCGTCGTAATTTCATCATTAACTTGCGCAGTTGCTTTCGAATTATCAACAAGTTTTCCCACAAACCCTAAACTATAAGCATAAAAAGCTAAATTACGTTTCGCCGTTACCTTGGAGTCTAACTGGCGTAAACTACCTGCTGCAGCATTACGTGGGTTAGCAAAACCTTTTTCTCCTTGTTTTTTTGCTTGCGCATTTAAAGTATCAAAACTTGCTTTAGGCATAAAAACTTCGCCACGTACTTCAAGTACTTCAGGATAATCTTTACCTAACTGACCTTGTAATGTTAATGGAATGGATTTTATTGTACGTATATTGGTGGTAATATTCTCACCAACCATGCCATCGCCTCGTGTTGCTGCTTGGACAAATATTCCGTATTCATAACGTAAGCTAACTGCTAAACCATCAAGTTTTGGCTCCGCACAAAAAGCTAAAGTACTATTGGTATTTAACCTGTCTTTTAAGCGTTTAACGAAAGCATCAAAATCATCAAGAGAAAAAACATTATCCAGTGATAACATCGGTAATTGATGTGTTACTTGGCTAAAAGATTTTAACGGCGCGCCACCCACTTTTTGGCTTGGTGAGTCAATAGTTTTAAGCTCTGGGTATTGTACTTCTAGTGCAATAAGCGCTTGCATTAACCTATCGTATTCAGCATCAGGAACACTGGGTTCATCTAATATATAATATTGATGGTTATAAAGCGCAATACTGTCTATTAATTGTTTTACTTGTGCTTGAGTCGTTAACATAATGAGTATTTCAATTGATGTGCTAAAAAGAGCCCTGACAAGGCATCAGGGATTAAATAGAATGAAAAGAGGTTAAATGCGTTCTTACACATTATTGTACTAAAGCAATGCGACTTCTTCGGTCAAACTCACGTATTCTACCAACATAGTGTTGCTCTGTTTGTTTGGTCATCACATTACGTTTATCGTCAAGTAATTGACCGTTAAACTCTTGAGCCAATTGTTTAGCCGCATTTAACATTTGCTCAAATACGGTAAATGAATCGCCAGCATTAGGTAAGGTCATAAATAAGCTAACACCTTGCGTAGCAAATGTTTCCATCGTATCAAGTTCAAAAGATCCTGGTTTCATCATATTAGCTAAACTGAAGGTGACCTCACCATTACCGGCATTATCTTCATGGCGATGAAAAATATTCATTTCGCCATATTTCAGTCCCAAGGTAAGTAGGCTAGGTAACAATGCCGCCCCTAACATTTGCTGATTAGCAGGCATGACAACAGAAAGGATAATGACTTGTGGTTCAAGCTTTGGCTGCTCGGTAATGTTAGCTTGAAAAGTTTGTTGCTCCGAACGTTCTTGCGGCAAGTTTTTGTCTTTAATAGCGTCATCAACCGTGTTATCCGTAGCGTCATTTATGATAAGGTTCGGTGTTGTGCCATTTTTACTATTTTCGTCACCAAAATTTATTTCCATTTGGTTGCGTTTTAACTCGGCTTTACTTAGAGATTTACCAATAGATTGTCTAGTAGGGCTTATTGCAGGTTTAGCATTAATAACGGGTTGTTTATATACCGGCTCGCTTACTATTTCTTCAGGTTTTTCTTTTGCTACACTAGGCATAAGATCATCACCTAATTCATCTTTACTAAAACTCTTAGGTGTCTCTTTATCAAGCCAACTCTCATTTTGGCTAGCATCTAACTCGTTACTTAACTCCGTATTTAAGTCTGTACTTAACTCAATATTTAAATCAGTATTTACCGTATCATTAAGGTCATCACTTACATCATTATTTGAATGATTAACAGGAGCATCAGCTAAACTTGGTTCTATGGATATCTCATCCGTAACAACTTGGGGTGATAAAAGCTCATCGACAGTTTTTGTCTCCTCGCCTTCTGGTTGCAACGATTGTTTTTTAACAACAACTTGACTAACGCCATCTTGATCAAAACCTTTACCGTCAAAACTACGAGTTAATGGCTCAATTTTATCTTTACTTGCTTTTAATTTATAAGGGTTTTTCTGTTTTCTAATCGTCCATAAACCATGAATAAATATAGCACCAATAACAATAGCACTAAGGATAATTAATACGTTTCTGAAGTTATCTTCCATTACTAGCCTGTTTACCCACTTTTGTAAGTTTAATACTGATATGATTTACTAAGAAATACCTAATACTCTAACAGCCCACTTTATCAGAATCATTGGGGATTTGTAACAAGTTAGTGCTGTTAATCTGTTAACGCTATACTTATACTCACCTCTATATTTAAACAATATTAAAACTTATCGTTAAATCATGCAAAAAAAACAACAGGCAACTTATTTATCTAGACAGCAACCGTTAGCGCTAAGTGGGGCGGGGTATTTTTTTAAAGGTTTTGAACTGATCAAACAAAAAGGCATTCGCCGTTTTGTTTTTATTCCACTTAGCATTAATGTCATTCTTTTTAGTATTGCTTTTTATTTCATCTATTCACAATTAGAACATTACATTGCTAGCTTAATGACATGGCTTCCAACTTGGCTTAACTGGCTAAGTGTTGTTATATGGCCATTCGCCATACTCACTATATTAATTGTTTTCTCTTTTCTATTTAGTACCTTGGCCAATTGGCTTGCTGCACCCTTTAATGGTTTGTTATCAGAAAAAATTGAAGCTATCTTATCAGGACAAACTGCGCCGCAAGGTAGTAGTTTAGATATAGTTAAAGATATTCCCCGCACGTTAAGTAGAGAGTGGCAAAAATTACGCTATTATTTACCACGCGCCATTGGCTTTTTCATCATCATGTGGTTTTTACCTGTTATAGGGCAGATAATTTGGTTTTTATTTGTTTCTTGGATGATGGCAGTACAATATAAAGATTACCCTTTTGATAATCACAAAATCCATTTTAGTGTGATGAAACAAGTATTAAAACAACACCAAGGGTTAAGTTATAGCTTTGGTATAACGGTAGCAATATTTTCAATGATCCCTATTGTTAATTTGATTGTAATGCCTGTTGCTATTTGTGGCGCAAGTGCTATTTGGGTTGATCATTATCAAAAAGAGTTTACTTAGCGACTTTAGAGCCATTAAAAATTAGTTTGTGTTTTTAAACACTTTTGCGCTAACAAACAATTATTGCGTTTTTATCGCACTAACATAATAAATAATATATATTTAAAAGATACACAACAAATAGGTAGGAAGTGGCTTAAATGAAAGCAAAACATGACGTTAAATACTTAATCACGGCAATGACTCTATCTTTAGTGGCGAGTGCTACACTCTCGGCCACTGAAGTCACTAAAACAGATAATGAAACAAATTCCGTTCCAGTTATTGAAACTATTCAACCGATTGACCTTGCTGAAAATACAGACAACGTTGATATTCCTGTCTTAGCGAAGCCCAAATTAGCGAAACCAGAATTAGCGGCGCCTATAGTTGTGGCTAATACAGATGATGTAAATGACAAGGCTGAAACAGCTGAATTAGAACAATTAACAGAAACTGACAGTACTGTCCCTTCGACATTAACTGAACCAATGCCGATAGCGGAAAATAAAACGAATAGTTATATTCCATTAATTGAGGGGGCTATTGTTTTTTCCAATTTTGATGGAGAACTACCCGCTATTGTTAACTATTACACGACTGCTTTAGAGCAAGAAATCATTGATTTTTATCAACAGAGTTTTGGTGATGTCACCTCACAAGAGCGTAAACGCGGGCGTTTAACATTAACTTATCAGGCTGATGATTTAGAGAAACGTGTCGTTATTTCTGTACAAAACGAGAAACATCAAGTTGATGTAATTGTTAAGCAAGTAACAGAGTAAAAAGTACTACTTATTAAGTAAAAACTCAATATGACTGTCATATGAAAAGTTTCACCAGTAAAAAATTGCTCATGAGGCCGCTTGCTGCACAAGATGAAACCATGTTTTGTGCGCTTTATACGGATGCGAAAACCATGCGTTTTATTGAACCCGTTTATAGTCAAGAAAAGGCACAAAAGGCCTTTAATGAGGTAGTTAAGCTAAATTCATACAGTGACTCAGGTTTCAATACGTGGGCAATCATTAGTAAAACGGATGAGGTTGCTGAAACTAATAAAGCCAACGATACGAAAAGTGGACAATTCAATATCCCTGCCATAGGTTTAGTTATGTTTTATAACAAAGCAGGAAACCAGCAGCTTAAAACAACCGAAATTGGTATTATGTTGTTAAGTCAAGCCCGAGGTAAACTGCTCGCAGAAGAAGCTTTCGGTGCAATGTTAAGTTATGGCTTTAACCAACTAAAATTACCTTCTATCAATGTCCGTTTTGATAAACGTAATCTCGCGATACAGCGTATTACTCAAAAAGTTGGTTTTAGTTATAATCAGCTTTTTGCTAATGACGTATTAATAAATAATGCACCAGTAAAAAATATCTCCACCAATAACATGCTTGAAAGTCATGCCTCAAAAAACACCTTAATAGATAAAAATTCAAAGTCTGATAACAACACCAACAGCATCACAAACAGTAATACAAACAGCGATATAAATAACAATGACAAGAGCAATATTCAGCTTGAAAAAATCAGCCTTAGTCAATGGAAAAAGCATACGTTGCAGTATGAAATTAAGGTAATGAATCAGTAGAATAAACTATTTGTCACTGCCACCTAGACTTCCCCTCATATTTAAGCCACACTGAATTTGGACACTAATAAAATAACAGAATCATGGAGAGTACTTATGTTAACTATGTCAAAATTGTTAGAACAATCAACTCGTAATACCTTGAACTTATTAGAGAAAATGGCTACAGATGCTAGCTTACAAACTGCTGCGGCAACAACAAATGCGATTGCATCTGCTGATATTAGCATTGAAACAAAAGCATTAATTGAAGCGCAGGATACTCAAACGCTACTCACTAAATTACAGTTAGATCAAAGAATTTCATCTATGATTATTTTACCTGCTATAGATGATGAAGATATGCAGCAACAAGAGTGTAGGCCTGAAGAAAATAAATTAGCCATTGCTTAGTTGTTTTTGCACTAAGTAATAACAGTTCAGCGGTACATGGATGGTAAATAACTATTGCGCCGCTTATATCCTCCTTTAACTCGGTTTATATGCTTACTTTTAGATTGCCATTAGTGCAGTATTATTGTCTATTTTTATATCTATTAAGCTTATTTTGTACAAGCGTTTTTGCTGACGATTACGATAAAAATACAACAGATATCTTAACTGAATTACATTACGGTGATGAAACTTCCCTTCATGACCTATCTATTGATGATATGTTGATTAAAGCTGACAATATCCGTAGCAGCAACAACCCACTAGCCAACAAGCTACTCTCCAAAGTATCGCTGTCAATAAATCAATTATCAAAAAACCAAACAGATTACCTAAATTACCTTCGAGCTTATCAACTTTCTTTTCAAGCAAAATATGATGATGCCGAATTAATTTTACAAGAACTAATTAATTCAAACGCAAGCCGGTTAATTAAATTTCGTTCTCATTACACCTTAGTTAACATTTATTCTGTTAGACAAAAATGGCAGCTTGGTTTGAAACAACTTGCTAAAGTAGTGTTGCTCGCGCCTCAAATTACTTCTAGTGAACATAAAAAAACAGGTTTGTTAATCACCGCTATTTTTTATAACCACATTGGCCAATACCAACTAGCGATTGATGCAGTGCGCAACTTTAACATGCAACAAATGAACTCGAGAAATAAATGCATTATTCGTCAACAAATTTTATTGGCCAAATTACGCTTAGCTATAGAAGAGCGAGCTAACCCTTACCAAAAAAGTGACTTAAAAAAACAACTCAACAAAGAGCTACCAGAAGGGATAGATAGCTGTGAAGAAGCCAATGAAGCTTTGTTAAGTAATGTTATTCGTACTTACCAAGCCGAGCTTTACCTTGAGACAAAACAAGCAGAGCAAGTAATAAAAACCTTACTACCTCATAATAAAGCTATACTCGCAACAAACTATCCAATATTAATTACTCTTAATGATAATTTACTGGCACAAGCGTATTGGTTAAAAAAAGATATTGTTAATACCAAAAAGTATGCCTTACTCGCCAAAGAAAATAGTCAATTATTAGCGAAAACCAAACAAACGGTAACCACCTATCAGTTGCTTTATCGATTAGCTGAACAAGAAAAAGATTACCCAAGTGCCTTTGAGTATCATAAAAAATACAGCCAAGCGAAACAAAGTGTGCTTGATGAAACCCAAGCAAAACATTTAGCTTTTCAACTTGCTAGTTATAATAACTTTGCCAATGAAACAGAAATTGAGCAACTAAATCAAAAAAATAAATTACTTAATACACAGCACCAGTTATCCGAACAACAGCAAGAGAACTCTTTGCTGCTAATTATGCTGCTATTAACTTTTTTAGCAGTATTTTCACTATGGTCTTATCGATCATGGTTAACTCAGCAGCGTCTAAAATTATTAACTGAGTATGATGGTTTAACCAAAGCATATAGCCGTGGTCATTTTATAGAACTAGCAAAAGAGGCAGTAAGACACTGTAAACAAGCTGAACAACCATTAACGTGCGTTTTATTTGATTTGGATCATTTAAAAAAAATAAACGATCAATATGGCCATGCTACCGGCGATAAAGTATTGATAAAAGTGGTTGAGGTCTGCCAAAGTGTTGGTAGACAACATGATGTATTTGGCCGTTTAGCTGGTGAAGAGTTTGCCTTTATCTTACCTGGTTGTGGCATGATAATAGCTGAAGATATTGCCAACAAATGCCGTGAGAAAATTGCAGATATAGACCATGAATCTTTAGGTATAAACAGACCTATTACCGCTAGTTTTGGCGTAAGTGACGTGGTTATATCTGGTTTTGATTTTACGAGTTTATTGGCCGACGCTGATAGCGCGATGTATTCATCGAAAGAACATGGTAGAAATTGTGTAAATACCTACCGATAGCTTTAAAAAAGCTACATTAAGTGCTAAATCATGGTAACTAGGACGCACTTGTTTACAAACGTCCAATGCATAAAGCGTATGCGACACATACTTTGCGACCATATTTGTAGCGTTGAGCAACAAGTAATGGATAAATACGTTGAAAAAACTCATTATCTTCGATCCTTCATTAATAAAAAGACGGTCTATTGAATACAGTCCCCTCACAATCCGATAAAAAAAAGCACCTAACTGACAAAATCAGTAGGTGCTTTAAATATATAAGCTGCTTTTCTTAAAACAAAGAGAGTATTTCTTATGGTTTTACCATTTGAATAACCACCCTTCGGTTTTCACCTCGACCTAACGTAGTGGCATTAGATGAAATGTGGCGTTTTTCGCCATAACCTGATGCTTCAATACGGTTAATTTCGATGCCATTTTTAACAAAATAGTCTCGTACTTTATTGGCACGACGTTGAGATAAACTTTGGTTTTGTGAGCGCCCACCATAACTGTCAGAATATGCGTCAATAAGCACAAGTTCTAAATTATCATCTAAACTAAGGTACTCACGAATCATATTAATCCGTTTTTGTGATGCTTTGGTAAATTGCTCACTATTTGATTGGTAATTAAGTACAGTATAAGCAATATCGTCAAAGCTATAGTTTAATAAGTTACCTATACAGCCAACAAAATTTTGATAAGCTTTTTTAAAACGAGCGGTTGATAGCCCTACTGATATTTTATCTTGGTCACTATACCAATCGTTATAATAAAAAGTTGGGCTCATGCCCTGCTCTAGCTCACTTAACATAGTCCATGCTACTTTTTTTGGTAAGCTTGGGTTGAACTGTTTATATAATTTCATGTTCGCTAACGTGCGCGAACCAAC
>JAWSUX010000159.1:0-2788 GCA_033852215.1 Colwellia sp.
TCTGCTGTTGAAGGCACGCCAGTACGTACTTTAGTAAAACGTGATTTTAAAGATTTTAATATGAATGGTAACAAAGTTGGCATTGGCCAATTAGAAGTTATCGATTTAAGTGTTTTTGATGATATTAAAGCCGAGCTTGCTGCTGATATTGCAGCATTAAAAGCCGAAGGTGGTCGTCACAGTGTTTTATTGTTACTTACCGATATCATGAAAGAAGGCTCAGAGCTTTTAGTGGTAAGTGATAACGAGAGCTTAGCTGAACAAGCCTTTGGTCAGGCAACTACCGACGGTAAAGTATGGTTAGATGGTGTATTAAGCCGTAAAAAACAAGTAGTACCACCACTACAAAAAGTTTTTGCTTAAGCTACACTCGCTTTTATTCAATTTTCGTTTAGATGAAAAAAACCACGCTATTAATTTAGCCGTGGTTTTTTATTGTCTTTAATTTGTAGCCTGCTAGACCTCATTATATTATTCAGTGATTACTAATCTCTTGGCGCAGCTAAGTCACACTTTTTACATTCAAGTTGATGGCCTAACATGGATTGCCTCCCCTCAAATAAAACAACCCATGGTCTATTGATAAAAGGCGGTTTATGCCTAACATGCTGAAAGTGACCACATACTAACCTAGCCACCCAGTCGTGTTCTTCATCTTGATGATAAGCAATTATTTCCTGTTGCATTGAGCTACCTTAAAAATTTACTCTACAGCGCTAATAACACTTTAAATCTTTTATCATTGCCTTCGCCATCTAGCACAGAAAATTTCATTAAAAAGTCGTCTTTACCGTCGTTATTTAAATCATTTACCGTCACTAAATTACCATCGCTGGGTAACTGTGTTTTGTAAGTTATGCTTCTTTTAGCAAACGATTTTTTACCTGACTTGCCAAGATAAATGCGTAATTCGTCATCATCATTAGATAAGATCAATTCTTTTAAGCCATCGCCATTAATATCAGCTAATTTCACTACTGCACTGCCACTTTGACCAGAAGACAAGCTAAAGTTTAATTCAACCTCTTTACTAATATTGGGTTTATTCTCATAGTTATCCTCAGCGTTCATTTTAAAAACATAAACATCTTGATCGATACTACCAGCGACTAATGCACCAATAATTTGCGTTAAACCAATATCAAAACCTGCTAATAACACCTCAAATTTGTCATCGTTATCAATATCAACAAACTCTAAGCCAGTTAAAGTGCCATCAGCACGAATAACACTGCTAGCGGTAGTAGAAAACACCAATTGCTGTTGATGTTTTTTTCCTAAATAAATTTCATAATCATTAACTCTGTCAAATACACCAGAAGCCTTGGTATAACGAACCACCATATCTGTAATACCATCGGCATTTAAGTCACGTAACTCTTCTAATTTACGATATTCCAAGTCACTTTGATCGAGCTGTTCACCACTGTCATCTTGCTTGGTCCACCACTCATAACCACTTATACTTTCGTTGATTTTTATTGTAACTGGAACAGATGAAAATTGACCATTTTCAAGCTGGTGGTAAATAAACACCTCGCCATCAGCAACTTCCGCAACATCAATTTTGTCATCGAAATTAACATCAGAGAAATAAAGTTTTATTGGCGTATAACTAGCACCCATGCCATTAATTCTAACTCTAGGTTTTACCGGCAGTGATTGTTTCGCAAATTGACCATTTTCACTGCCGATCAAAAATAAGGTTTCGTTAAAGTCGGTGATAATGACATCATCAAAAGCATCATCATTTAAATCATGAACAAAATTTCGTCGCTGTAGATAATCAGCTTGTTCTTTTAAATAAATAGAATTACTTTTGGCTAGTGCTATAAACTTGCCCGATTGGTAAGCATATAATTCATTGGATGAAAGAAAGTAGATTCGCTGTAACTTACCTTGCGCAAGGGCTTTTTTTGTTTCACCAATATCAAAGCTATGAAACTTATTAGGGATAATGGCTTTATCCTTGATCTGATATTGATTACTTTTTTTATCGAATGCATAAATGATTAACCAGCGATTCTTATCATCGTCAACAGAAATGATTAATAATTCTTTGCCTTCATCAACTAATAAATCAGCCGCCATAACACCTTGAGTCAACCGATAAGGCGACTCAATAGTCATGTCATTAAAGTTAATTTTTTGACTACGGGCGGCGTTAGATTTTAACGACATAATACTAATCAGAATAGCTAAAGAAGTGATAGTGAAACTAAACAAACCATGATTTTTTAAAACAGCCATAATATAAAGGTGAAACATCAGGAGTAAAGTGATTGCTAATGAAGACAGTCTACGCGCAACATAGCTCCTAGGTATACTTAACTAACACCAAATATAACGTTAAAGATGTTACTAAATATATATCGGTATTTCGCTTTAACGTAGAGTTGGTAGCAACTAACGGTAGCTGTAATCAACACTAACTATAACCAACATAGTCCGCTTGCAGTTTTTTCGCTAACATGGCTGACATCATTGCCCGTAATGCGGCAGGTTTGACTAACTTGCGCATAAAACCGACATCATAACTTTTGGCTTTGTCTTCAATACCATCTTCCGTTGTTGCCGTGATTAATATTGCCGGCAAAGAGTGATGTGATTGACTACGTAAGTCTTTAATTAAGGTTAAGCCATCTGCTTGTTCGCCATCTAACTTTCCCTCTTGGTAACCTAATTGATAATCAACTAATAAAATATCAATATCATTCATATTATTAGAAAACTCTTCTAAGGCACTTGCTCTGGAGTCTGCCGCTAAAACATTACATTGCCATGCAGA
>JAWSUX010000159.1:2836-8088 GCA_033852215.1 Colwellia sp.
CATTGAAGAAGTAAGCGCTTGCGTTTGCTCAATATGTACAGAAAACTTACAACCCTTCATCGCTTGTGATTGTAAACTTAAACTATGACCAAGTAATTGCGCTAAACTTTGGGTTATATTCAAACCTAAACCCAGCCCCCTACCCGACTGATTACCTGGAGTATTTAATTGGGTAAATTGTTCGAAAACAAGTCCTTGTTTCTCTACAGGAATGCCAGGACCATTGTCTAGAATTTGAATAATAACTTGATTATTAAAA
Source organism: Colwellia sp. (assembly GCA_033852215.1). Taxonomy (GTDB): domain Bacteria; phylum Pseudomonadota; class Gammaproteobacteria; order Enterobacterales; family Alteromonadaceae; genus Colwellia. The sequence continues at coordinate 3,096 of JAWSUX010000159.1, forward strand.
GCCCGAGCACCTAATAAAACCTTACCTCGACTAGCATAACGAAAAGCATTGCCGACTAGATTCTGGATAATGCGCCTTAATAAGTGGCGATCCGATTTAACCCAGACTTTACTTGGCACTAAGCGAAATTCAACATGCTGCTCTATTGCTAAAGCAGAAAATTCTTGTGCTAAGTCTTCAAATAAGTCGTTCAGCGCAAAAGGCTGTATATTCGCTTTAATATTGCCACTTTCTAAACGAGACATTTCGGCTAAGTCAGCCAACAAATCATTGGCTGCTTTTAACGAGCGGTCAATGTTTTCTACTTGTTGTAGTTGACTGCTTGTTAAGTTACGTTGCTCAGACAACGCTGAAGTAAACAAACGAGCCGCTTCAAGTGGCTGCATTAGGTCATGACTACAGGCTTTTAAATATTGGCTTTTCTTTAAATGTGCTTGCTCTGCTTTTTCATGGGCTTTTGCTAAAGCGTCATTGGTTTTAGCTAAGGTTAAGGTACGTTCATAAACACGCGTTTCTAAATCAAGGTTCGCTTCTTTTAATACCTGCTCTGCTTGTCGATAAGCGGTAATATCAGAAAACATCATGACAAAGCCGCCATCAGGCAGTGGGTTACCTTCAATACGAATTGTTTGACCACTGACTTGTTCTCGCTCAGAGCTATGCGGACTACCTCGACGGAGAAAATCCAAACGTCTATTCACTTGTGATTCAATGTCACCAACTCCGCCTAAACCACGCTTAAGATTATGACGAATTAGGGCTGATACGGGGCTACCAACATAAACAAGTTTTGCTGGATAGTCGAACAAGTCTAAATATTTTTTATTCCAAGCAACAAGTTTTAATTCTTCATCAACAATTGAAATGCCCTCACTGGCATTCTCAATTGCACTGCGCAGTAAATTTTGTGAAAAACGCTGTTGTTGGCTAGAGGCATCTTCCACCAATACCGCTAACTCGTCTAACGCGATATCTCGCCCATCTAAGGCAGAAGACAGTACTAAACGTGCCGATGATGCTCCCATTACCGTAGCGAGCGTATTTTCAGTATGGTGCAGCAATAACTGGTTATAAGCCACATTGCCTAATTTCTTTTTATCATTAGCAGATAAAAACAAACTAAAACTCGCTTTCGCTTTTTTATCACCAACAAAACGTGATGCTAATAACTCTAATTCTTCCACATCTATTTGACGTTTGTTATGCACTTTGGCTAATGTTGGTGATTGCCATTCTAAAAATAATGACGCTTGCACGCGCTCTTGCACACTTTGTCGGCTAATGAGTGACATCGCCCATAAAACAATAATATTTGCGCCTAAACTGAATAAAGTCGCCGTGGTTTTAGCTGGTAGAAATCCACCAGAGAAAGGTGATGCATACAAACCAAATTGTGGTAAAAAATTTAAACTGAGCCATAAAATAAAGCCAACCAAAATACCCGCATAAACTCCCATTAAACTTGCTCGTCGCCAGTAAAAGGCAGCAATTAAGGCTGGTGTAAGTTGCGCAAACGCACCAAAAGCGACTTCACCTAACGAGGATAAAGTATCAGGTGAGGCCATAACAAATACGCCGTAACCCAGCGAGATAACGAATAGAGCTAAAAATTTTCGTATATTGAGTAAACGTTGACGAAAGTTATCATAGTCGGTTTGTGCCACTTTCTGTTTTCGATATAATAAAGGAAAGACAATTTCGTTACTCAGCATAGTACTTAAGGCAATAGCAGAAATAACCACCATAGAACTCGCCGCAGATACCGCACCCAAAAAGACTAATAACGTCAGCCACCTTTGCTCTGCAACCGCAGGTAAAAACAATACATAGGTGTCTGATGGTACGCTATCGCCTAATAACATTTGCCCTGCTAAACCTAATGGCGCAGCGAAAAAAGCAAAAACTAATAAATAAAGGGGGAATACACGACGACTCAACCACGTATCACGTTGATCTTTAAGTTCAACAACCATGACTTGAAATTGTCTTGGCAATGATAAAAACGCAGCCATCACAATGACTAACATGGCAAACATAGAGGTAATATTATCAAACGTAAGCTGTTGGTCTAATAATACATTCGCGTTGGCCTGATGCCAGATGTCATTGGGGGAATCATACAAAACAAAACAAACAAATATACCTACCGCTAAAAAAGCAACAAGTTTGACTAACGACTCAAAAGCAATAGCTAACATAACACCCGGATGTCGTTCGGTAACATCAATATTTCGTATACCAAATAAAATAGTGAAAACGGCTAACACTAAGCTCACCACTATACCGATATGCCAACTTGTTAAGCTTTGATCTGCCTGTAATTGTTGAAAAGAATAAACCATCGCTTTTAACTGCAGCGCAATATAAGGCATGCTCCCCACTAAAGCGACGATAGTTACAATAATGGCAAGGTTATGAGACTTACCAAAACGCGCAGCCAATAAATCCGCAATAGAAGTTAAATGTAATTTGAGACTGACACGAATGATGCGTTGGATAAAAGGCCAAGCAAAAACAAAAAGTAAAATAGGTCCTAAGTAAATAGGTAAATGTGAAAGAAAATTAGTGGAAGCTTGCCCGGTAGTACCTAAAAAACTCCACGAAGTACAATAAACGCCAAGTGTTAGCGCATAAATAATCTTTTGGCCTTTTTTAGCTAATTTATGACGATATTTATCACCCAAAAAAGCAATTAAGAAAAGTAAACCGATATAAACCAAGCTTAACAGTACAAGTTGCCAATTGGGAAACATAATTACTCACAAAAAGTCATAGAAAATAGCCCTTACAATATACCTAGGAAATATACCTAAGGTGCTAAACAATAAACAGATTCTACTCCCCATTATAGATGATTATTTTCTAGAGTAGCGTTCAAACCAAGGCAGTCTATTATTTCAAAGTAAACAACAACCAAGAAAGACAACTAACACTTTGAATTTGCAGGAAAACCATACCTTTATCTTATATTTAAATCAGCTAAATAAAGACGTAATGATGAACTTAATATTCGTACTAAATTAGCAATAGCAGCATTGAGGTTATTGAACTGTTTGTGTGTAAAACTCACTAATGTACTGTCCACCTTTAATTTTAGCGATTAAACGTAATTTATAACTATCACCTTTATGACTCACTAACATACGTAATTGGGTGCCACTGCGCCAATAATAAGGACTTTTTAACATGCCAAGTGGGTATGAAATCATTTGGTCGCTTTTATCGACTAAAAATAAAGTTGCGCTATCTAATGGAAAGGTAGAGTTGATCTCAGTAATGCCTGCTTTATCTGAAATATTTATTTTAAATTCCCCAGATTTAAGTATACAGTTTTGATTAATTATATCGCAGTGCCCATCAGGTACTAGCTGAATTATTTTATCTTCATTAGCTTGTGCCTCTTCATAATAATCTGCGCCAACAAAGCCAAAAATGGCAAGAAAAGGAGCGATCATAAAAGCGAGTTTAGTATGTTTATTCATAATAATTTCTTCTTAAAATAGTAGTTCATTTAAAGTAATGAAAACAAATCACTTCAGAAAAATAAAAGCTAGACGACTGTTTAAAAAATGGTCGCCTAGCCTTTTAGTTATACTTGGCGTGATTTACATCACGCCATAACCACTTTTAAAGCTCTAGTGATCGTGTGCTGCAGTAGCACCAGATGGTATACGCATATTTTCAACTAACTCTTGAATATGCTTAGGTGCTGGACCAGTCACTTGAAGCAGAGCAAACGCTACGCCGAAGTTAACTAATGCACCCACCGCACCAAAAGCGTTAGGAGAAATACCGAAGAACCAGTTAGGACCCATGTCACCTAGGAATGACGTTCCTGGGATAAACATAATACCTTTATGTTGGAACACGTATAACATTGTGATGCCGATACCTGCAACCATACCAGAAACCGCTGCTTTACCGCTCATGGTTTTAGAAAATATACCCATCATTAGCGCAGGGAAGATACTTGATGCTGCTAAACCAAAAGCTAACGCCACCGTACCTGCGGCAAATCCTGGTGGATTGAGCCCTAAATAACCTGAAATCAGTATCGCGATAGTCATGACCACACGGCCCGCTAACAGCTCATTTTTCTCTGACAGATCCGGCGTTAATACCCCTTTCATTAAATCATGCGAGATAGAGGAAGATATTGCCAATAACAAACCTGCGGCGGTTGACAGTGCAGCGGCCAGACCACCTGCTGCAACAAGTGCAATAACCCAGTTAGGTAAGTTAGCAATAGCAGGGTTAGCTAGCACCATAATGTCACGGTCAACTTTAACCATTTCATTGGTTGATTTATCAGCAGTGTACTGTATTTTACCGTCACCATTTTTGTCTTCAAAGGTTAATAGACCTGTTTTCTCCCAGTCTTTAAACCATTGTGGACGTTCAGAGTATTCAAGGTTTTGACCTGCTACTGGCTCAATTGTGTTCATTAAATTAAGACGAGCCATCGCGCCAACAGCTGGAGCAACAGTATAAAGTAAGCCAATAAAGACTAGAGCATAACCTGCAGAAGCACGAGCTGCCTGTACTGAAGGAACAGTAAAGAAACGCATAATTACATGAGGAAGACCCGCAGTACCAATCATAAGAGAAATAGTATAAGCGAACATGTTTACCGTGCTGCCCAAACTAGACGTTGTATACTCTTTAAAGCCTAAATCTGTAACAACCATATCCAATTTATCAAGTAAGTACACACCGCTACCGTCAGCCAAAGTACTACCTAAGCCAAGTTGTGGAATTGGGTTACCCGTTAGCTGTAATGAAATAAATACTGCAGGGATTGTATAAGCAAAAATCATAACGACATATTGCGCGATTTGCGTATAAGTAATACCTTTCATGCCACCAAGTACCGCATACACCCAAACAACGAACATACCTATACCTAAGCCTAAGCCGTAATCAACTTCTAAAAAGCGAGAGAATGCAACACCCACACCTTTCATTTGACCTATGATATAAGTTAACGAAGCGA
>JAWSUX010000011.1:0-6224 GCA_033852215.1 Colwellia sp.
ATTTTAATGCGATTGCCCTGCACTGCAGGCTAAGTAAAACAAAGGCTTAGTGATTTTCATTCAGTAAAGCTGAATAATTATTTTGTGTTTGGCTTAGTTTAGTTTTGATGAAAACAGAGGTTTAGCAGGAGAGCTATAGGTTATCTATAGAAATTGGTGATTAGTGAATTTTTCATAAATAATCAAAAAAACATTGTGTTTGGTATACTTTGTATAGAAACAGTTATTTTTGATAAAATAAGCGCAAAGCAGATAAACAATAACTGGCAGTAGTACTAGTTAAAGTTTAACTTAATGTGATCAATATCGCTCTTTTTCAGCAAGGCTATTTCTTTAGCTGTTAAGTTTACTGAAGCGAGTAATATTTTTGTTTCATCACAGGTTATTAAGTTATCTTTGGTTAAAGATCGACAAGTAACATACGCTTTTGCTTTAGCAATAAGTTGTGCGATGGGCGACATTTTATCAATACTGTCACTGTAGGCTAGGTCGAAACTAGGCTCAGTAATTAGCAAGCGTTCAAAATTCATTTGTTCAATTAAATCTGCCGAAACTTTACTACTGCGCATCATGATTTGCTCCAATAGCAATTCTTTAGGCAGGTCAATTTTCATTAAAATAGTATGCAGCCGTTTATCTTTTTCTTGAAAAGCTTTACGAACTTTACGTTTATACATGTCGTGATAGGTAGTTAAGAAGCAGCGTGTCATAGCTAATTCGCCAATATTAGATAACATGCCAGCAGTAAAAGCGGTATAGGTATCTAATTTTAGCTCTTTAGCTAAGCAACTAGTCGCCAATGCTATAGATAAACTATCATTCCATAATTTACGCTTCATTAAGCCGTAAGGTGCTGTGCTACTGGGTAACCAATGTTTTAGAATATAGGTTGGCATAACTAGTTTCAAATTGTCTAAACCAATATAACTTAACGCTAATTTTGCATCACTCACCTGTACATCAGCACGTTTACGATACTGTGGTTTATTTACAAGGCTTATTAAATCGGTGGCTAACCAAGGTAGTGAAGCTGCCAAGGGATTGATTCTATTAATTGAAGTGGCACGCAGTGATAACAATTCTAAAATTGTTGGCGCAGCATCTTCAATACCTAAGACTTGATGATAAAGGTGCTCTTTATTATCAAAATCATTATTAATTTGCATACGAACTTCGTTAAAAAAACTATTCATTACTTGGCTTTTAAAGTGCTCTTCACCATGTTCGGCAATAATTTTATCTTGTTGTGCTTGCACTTCAATATCGAGTAACTCTCTACGACGATTTGCTTGTTCACTTCCTTGGTCATTGACAAATTCAGTTCTACCGTTGAGCTCATCAGCAAAATCTTTACTAATAGAGTGTGCTATTGCGCGTTGGTAAATAGTGGCAATGGATTTATTGTTATCAAAAAGTTGCATAGTTCGTCGTTTACTTTCTTATTCTAAGTTTGAAATTACAGTGTGTTAAGTTTATCTTTTTTTATTAATAAATCACTACTTTGTCGCTATTTTTATAAGTTATTTGTATTTCTAATGGTAATAACCTATCAATTTATCGGCATAATCGCGTATTCCTTAATAAAGTTCGCCAATAATGCCTGTCCTTGCTCGGTTAAAATTGACTCTGGGTGAAATTGAACACTGCAAACGGGTAATGTTTTGTGTTGCAGCGCCATAATTTCATCATATTTGTTCTCTTGGTCAATGCTCCAAGCTGTCACCGTTAATTCATCTGGTAATGATTGTTTGTTCACAATAAGGGAATGGTAACGTGTCACTTGCAAAGGGTTGGCTAACTGATTAAACAAACCTTGACCACTATGATTTATAGAACAGGTTTTTCCGTGCATGACTTGTTTGGCTTTTTCTATAATTGCACCATAATGTTGCGCAATACATTGATGGCCTAAACACACCCCCAGCAAAGGGACTTTACCTGAAAATTTATTAATAACAGCAAGTGATATACCAGCCTTATTAGGATCACAGGGGCCAGGCGAAATCACAATATATTGCGGCGATAATTTCTCAATCTCCGCTAAGCTTATTTCGTCATTACGATATACTATTACCTTTTGTCCTAATGCTTGAAAATAATGCACTAAATTAAAAGTAAATGAGTCGTAGTTGTCGATCATTAATAACAAAAAAACACCATGCGTAACAGAATTAAACCGCGGTTATTCTAATGGTTTTGCATGCAAGGAGCAATGTTTGATGCGAGGGTGTGGGAGTTCAATAAGTGGGTAATAAAAAATAGCCAAAAAAATGAGAAACAAGTAGGTAACTTATTTCTCATTTTAACTTAACCTTAACCTGTCGTTTGAAGTGATTTGAATATAGGTAATTACATATTCAAAACTAGATATTAAAATTTAGCGGTTAACTGTAGCCATAATTTGTTCGTGTCTTTTTGTGCTTGATCAGAATCACCAGCACTATAGTTTGCAAATTTTACCAGCGCACCGTAGTTTTTATTAATTTTATAAACAGCAACTAAATCTAGCTCATTACCAAAATCAATACTGCCTTCATCTGAAGAAAAGTCATGATACGTAGCAGCAAGTTTAACCCCTGCAAATTTACCTTTAGCTGTTAGATAAATATCTTGCATACCTTCTTTCGGAGTGCCTAAGAATTTATCAGCCCAACCGTTGAATTTATGTTTAGTTGCAAGCGGAGTATTAAAGGCTACTGTACCATCATCACTGCCAAGTAGTTCATAACCGCCTAATACAGTAACAGGGCCAAATTTAGAGCCAACTTCAGCATTCAAGTATAAAGCAGAGTAGCTTGTTGGGTTATCAGCATTGTCACTTTGTGAAGCAACACTTGCATTTACTAATACTGGGCCAAATTTACCGTTATATAAACCACCGTAAGTGCTGCTAGAGTTAGCATTAGCAGTATCGTAATCTAAAATATAAGAGAAAGCGGCAAGTTTATGGCTTTTGTTTATTTTGTATGTTGCATTTACTAAATGAAAATCACCACTTACATTACCACCTTTAATATCATTGATATTGTGAATGTAGCTGTAATCAACAGCAAATTTGTCAGCTTTATATTGAGCACGAACACCGTCATATGTTTGCTCATTTTGACGCCAGCCTACACCACCAACAAAACGTTGGTTATTGTGTAAAACACGTTGGCGACCAACTATGGTGCTAAAACCACTGTTAGTATATTTTATGTAAGCTTGGTTTACGTCAGTGCCTTCTGGATCTACAACTTTAGGGTATTCTGCATTACCATTTTGAGTACTATTATAGTCATCTACAAAAGCATGGACGTTATCTACTTCCATACCTACTGAAAAATTATTGTACTCGCCAGTTTTTACCGTAATACGACTTTTTAACGTTAATGCATCAGCATTTTTGTCAATACCGTCTTGGTCAACACCTTCATAACGCGCACGAAAGTTAACCTTAACTGTTGAATCACTTAATGCTTTAGTAATACTTTTACCATGATCTGTTTCACCAGAAAAAGCTGCAGGAGAAACTAAAATCGCGGTGCTAAGTAAAGATAGAGTAAATGCGTTTAAGTTGTTTTTCATAATAATATCCTAATGTCCTGTTTTTATAAAATGAGTAATATATCTTTTGTTATTATTATTCGGAGTTCGGTCTTTTCTAATACGATGATTCTTGCATCGACACTAAAAACAAAGTTTGATTTAAATCAAATTGTTAAATTTTGTTATCTAGGAGTTAATGAATAGCGCCTATAAATTGATTTGTATCAAATTTTACTACAACTTTTCTTAGAGAGGAATGATAGACCTAAGTTATGAAACTTGCATTTTATAACTTAGTGAGCCATTTTTAATATAGTTCAGTATAATTCACTGCTAGGAGAGTCAAATGCCAGAAGAAAGACGTAAACTAGAGGGTAAAATAAAAAAACTATTGAAAGAGTTAACGGTAGCGCAACAGTGCTCGCTAAGTGAAATTAGCAGCTTTGGTTACACACTTTCTTTTGTTCGTTCAACTACTGAGGGTAAAGTTGCCGTTGTTCAATTAGAGGATGGTGCTATTACTATTAACGATGAAGGAGAAATAGATCATAATCCGAATATTAAAATTCGCCATTAAACCTTCTAAGTCTCTGCGGGAAAAAACACTTCAAGGGCTGTAAATGAAACGCGTTGTATTATATACCATGGGAAAATGTCCACATTGTCAAACAGCAAAACGTTACTTAGATGAGCAAGATATTGCTTATCGTTTATGTAATATAAAAACAACCTAGAAACAAAAAGAATTTGCCACAACAAGAATGCGTGGTGTACCCGTCTTAAAAATTGGAACTCAATTATTAAATGGCTTTTCTGTAAAGGAATTTAATAACCTCTATAAATCATAACTTATTGTTATCTCATCTCACCTATTTGGCTGATTCATTTTTAATGATTACTCTTTGTTTTTGCACCAGAGCAAATCAACCCTCTTTGTTATTGCACTTATTTGGTGCCACCCCTTATCTCTAATAATATTATTATAAGTTAACTTACTGATATATGGTTTTAAAATATTCTGGCATACGAATTGTATTGTTTCAGCTAAGTTAATTTATTATAACGATAGTGGGAAGCAATAATGAAAATAATAAACGCAATTATTAAACCGTTTAAATTAGATGATGTCAGAGAGGCAATATCTGAAATAGGCGTAGAAGGGATCACAGTAAGTGAAGTAAAAGGTTTTGGTCGACAAAAAGGCCATACTGAACTCTATCGTGGTGCAGAGTATCAAGTCGATTTTTTACCTAAAGTAAAGCTAGAGATTGCGGTTAATGATGATGTTGTGGAACGCTTAGTGGAAACTATTAGTAAAGCTGCTTACACAGGAAAAATCGGTGACGGTAAGATTTTTGTTTATAACCTTGAGCAAGCTGTACGTATTCGTACAGGTGAGCAAGATAACGAAGCTATATAATAGGAGAGATGAGCATGGAACAAAATATTTTTCAACTGCAATACGCACTAGATACCTTTTATTTTCTTATTTGTGGTGCTTTAGTTATGTGGATGGCAGCGGGTTTCTCTATGTTAGAAGCCGGCCTTGTTAGAGCTAAAAATACTACTGAAATTTTAACCAAAAACGTAGCGCTTTATGCTATCGCTTGTATCATGTATTTAATTGTCGGTTACGACATTATGTACGGTGGTGGTGTTTTCTTAAATGGTATTGCGCTTGATGGTGCTACTGATGCTGAAGCACTTGTTGGTGCCGTTTTAGCTGAGTCAAAAGAAGCCGGATTTGATGGTGGTGCAGTTTATTCAAATGCATCTGATTTCTTTTTCCAAGTAGTTTTTGTTGCTACTGCTATGTCGATTGTTTCAGGTGCTGTTGCAGAACGTATGAAATTATGGGCTTTTTTAGCTTTCACTGTTGTTTTAACTGGTTTTATTTACCCGATGGAAGGTAGCTGGACTTGGAATGGTGAGTCTGTATTTGGTTTATATACCTTAGGCGATTTAGGTTTTTCTGACTTTGCTGGTTCAGGTATTGTTCATATGGCTGGCGCTTCTGCAGCATTAGCGGGTGTTTTATTACTTGGTGCTCGTAAAGGAAAATACAGTAAAGACGGTAAAGTTAATGCAATTCCAGGAGCTAACTTACCTATGGCAACTTTAGGTACGTTTATCTTATGGATGGGTTGGTTTGGCTTTAATGGTGGTTCAGTATTAAAGCTAGCTGACATTAATAGTGCTAACTCAGTAGCAATGGTATTTCTAAATACTAACGCAGCCGCTGCTGCAGGCGCTATTGCAGCACTTGTTTTCGCAAAAATACTGTTTAAGAAAGCAGATTTAACTATGACATTAAACGGTGCTTTAGCTGGCTTAGTTGCTATTACGGCAGAGCCTTCAACACCGTCACCATTACAAGCAACAATATTTGGTGCAATTGCTGGTGTTATTGTCGTTATATCTATTTTAGCATTAGATAAAGTTAAGATTGATGATCCAGTAGGCGCTATTTCAGTTCATGGTGTTGTAGGTTTATTCGGTTTGTTGATTGTTCCTATCACTAACTCAGGCTCTAGCTTTAGTGGTCAGTTAATTGGTGCAGCAACTATCTTTGTTTGGGTATTCTCTACCAGCTTTGTAGTTTGGTTTGCTCTGAAGAAAATTATGGGTATTCGAGTAACTGAAGAAGAAGAATATGAAGGTGTAGATATCTCTGACTGTGGTATGGAAGCTTACCC
>JAWSUX010000613.1:0-2537 GCA_033852215.1 Colwellia sp.
GGCTTTCCTTTTGCGACATTGATGGTTAATATCATCGGCTCATTTGTCATGGGTTTATTACATCAACTCATTGAACATGAAGTTTTAACCATTAGTGTGCACAGAACACTGATCGGAATTGGTTTTTTAGGTGCATTTACTACCTTTTCCACCTTTTCATTAGACTCTTTGTTATTACTACAACAAGGAGATGTGCTTAAAGCCGCGATTAACATTTTACTGAATGTTTCGCTTTGCATTGGCGCAGCTGGTTTTGGCATGTACCTTGTCTCTACGCTGGCTAAATAGACTTTAGATAAAATAAAATTTGAACAAATTTAATAACCTTTAACCACTTTTAACAACAAACGTGAATAATTATGCTTGATGCAAAACTACTTAGAACTGATTTAGATACTGTTGCCACTCAATTGGCAAAACGAGGTTTTACCCTTGATACAGCAACACTTAGTGCGTTGGAAGAACAACGTAAAGCGATTCAAGTAAAAACTCAAGAATTGCAAAATGAACGAAATACTCGTTCTAAGTCTATTGGTCAAGCGAAAGCGCGTGGTGAAGATATTGCCCCTTTATTAGCTGCCGTTAGTCAATTAGGTGCTGATTTAGATGCCGCGAAAGCAGAGCAAGATGACGTATTAGCTAAAATAGATGCTATTGCCAGTGCAATTCCTAACTTGCTTGATGAATCTGTTCCTGAAGGCGCTGATGAAGACGATAACGTTGAGTTAAAGCGTTGGGGTACACCACGTACTTTTGATTTTGAAGTGAAAGATCATGTTGATTTAGGTTTTGGCGTTGATAAAGGCTTAGACTTTGAAGCAGGGGCTAAACTTGCAGGAACACGCTTTACTGTTATGCGTGGTAAAATTGCTAAGTTGCACCGTGCGTTAGCGCAATTTATGCTAGATATTCATACCGAAGAACATGGCTACCAAGAAATGTATGTGCCTTATTTAGTTAACTCCGCGTCATTATATGGCACTGGTCAATTACCTAAATTTGGTGAAGATTTATTTCATACTGATTTATCAGGAAAAAATTTCTCACTGATCCCTACATCAGAAGTACCATTAACTAACTTAGTACGTGATGAAATTGTAGATGAGAGTGAATTGCCGATTAAAATGACGGCTCATACCCCTTGTTTTCGTAGTGAAGCAGGCTCTGGTGGTAGAGATATTCGTGGCCTTATTCGCCAACATCAATTTGACAAAGTTGAAATGGTACAATTAGTTAAACCTGAAAACTCGATGGCAGCGCTTGATGAGCTAACAGGCCATGCGGAAACTATTTTAGAAAAATTAGAGTTACCGTACCGTACTATGGCGTTATGTAGCGGTGATGTTGGTTTTAGTGCAATGAAAACTTTTGATTTAGAAGTGTGGTTACCAGCGCAAAATACGTATCGTGAAATATCTTCTTGCTCGAACATGGGCGCTTTCCAAGCACGCCGCATGCAAGCACGTTTTCGCAATAGCGAAACAAATAAACCCGAGCTGTTACACAGTTTAAATGGCTCAGGTTTAGCCGTAGGGCGCACGTTAGTGGCAGTTTTAGAAAACTACCAACAAGCCGACGGTAGTATTAATATTCCAACGGCTCTACAACCCTATATGGGTGGTGTTACTAACATAGGTTAGTGGTTTATTATTTAGGGTGTTAAGTTTGAAAACGCGATTTAGTCAGCCAAATCGCGTTTTTTGATCGTAGGTAAGTGGATTAGTTTATCTTGTCTTAACTAGAGTCGCGGATTTCAGTCGCCAGTGCGATACCGCTTTATTAAATCACAATAAATTACTTAAAGGGCTAGTCACCCCGTTCGCACCTTGTTGTAATACATGGGTATATATTTGAGTAGTTCTAATATCTGAATGACCCAATTGAGCTTGAACCGTTCTTATATCAGCTCCGCTTTGTAAGAGATGTGTAGCAAAAGAATGACGTAATGTATGTGGTGTAATTAGCTTTTTTAAGTTAGCGTCTTTAACTGCCTTTTTCACGGCTTTTCTAATACCCGTATGGTGAAAGTGGTGACGCCTTATTTCACCTGTTTCGGGGGCGGCACTCAATTTGTATGACGGGAATAAATACTGCCAAGCCAGTGCCTTCTTTTCAGTTGGATATTTTTTCTCTAAAGCATTTGGCATCCAAACCCCTGCATATTGCTCATTATTACTATCTAACTGTAAATATTCATTTACTTGTATAATTTGATTTCTAATCATAGGTATTAACTCAGGAGCCAAAGTGACTACTCGGTGTTTTTTACCCTTACCATTCCAGACCCTAATACATTTATAATCAAAATCTATATCTTGAACACGTAATTGAACCGCTTCCATAACACGTAAGCCGCTCCCATACATTAACCCAGTAATTAAATAGTAACGCTTTCCAAGCTTTTCCAATAAAATTTTAACTTCTTCTTTCGTCATAACAACAGGTAGTTTAGGTTTCCTCTTTGAACGTGCAAAATCTAAATTTAATGACAGCTCATTTTTAATTATATGTTTATACAGTAAGTTGCTAACCAACTG
>JAWSUX010000012.1:0-5847 GCA_033852215.1 Colwellia sp.
AATACAATTCGTATGCCAGAATGTTTTAAAACTATATATCAGTAAGTTAACTTATAATAATATTATTATAGATAGGGGGTAGCACCAAATAAGTGCAATAACAAAGAGGGTTGATTAGCTCTGGTGCAGAGAAGTACTACTTAATAGAATCATTAGAAATGTATCAGTTAACTAGGTGGGATTAAGAAAAGCTATGTTTTATAGAGGTTATTCAACTTTTTTTACAGAAAAGTCATTTAATAATTTAGCACCAATTTTTAAGACGGGTACACCACGCATTCTTGTTTTAGCAAATTCTTTTTGTCCTTGGGCTGTTTTTATATTACATAAACGATAAGCAATACCTTGCTCATCTAAGTAACGTTTTGCTGTTTGACAATGAGGACATTTTTCCATGGTATATAATACAACGCGTTTCATTTACAACCTTCGATGTGTCTTTTCCTGCAGAGACTCAGAAAATTTAATGGCGAACTTTAATATTAGGATTATGATCTATTTCTCCTTCATCATTAATGGTAATAGCACCATCTTCTAATTGAACAACAGCAACTTTACCATCAGTAGTCGACCTAACAAAAGAAAGTGTATAACCAAAACTGCTAATTTCACTTAACGAGCACTGTTGGGCTACCGTTAACTCCTTCAATAGTTTTTTTATTTTTCCCTCTAGCTTACGTCTTTCTTCTGGCATTTGACTCTCCTGATATAAATTATACTGAGCTATATTAAAAATGGCTCACTAAGTTATAAAATGCAAGTTTCATAACTTAGGTCTATCATTCCTCTCTAGGAAAAGTTGTAGTAAAATTTGATACAAATCAACTTATCGACGCTATTTATTAATCCCTAGATAACAAGATTTAACAATTTGATTTAAATCAAACTTTGCTTTTAGTGTCGATGCAAGAATCATCGTATTAGAAAAGACCGAACTCCGAATAATAATAACAAAAGATATATTACTCATTTTTAAAAACATGACATTAGGATATTATTATGAAAAACAACTTAGGCGCATTTACTCTATCTTTACTTAGCACCGCTATTTTAGTTGCTCCTGCAGCTTTTGCTGGTGAAACCGCTCATGGTAAAAGTATTACTAAAGCATTAAGTGATTCAACAGTTAAGGTTAACTTTCGTGCGCGTTATGAAGGGGTTGACCAAGACGGTATTGACAAAAATTCTGATGCATTAACGTTAAAAAGCCGTATTACGGTAAAAACTGGCGCATACCAAAACTTCTCGGCAGGTATCGAAGTTGATAGCGTTCATGCTTTCGTTGATGACTATAATAGTACTAAAAATGGTAATGCTGAATATCCTAAAGTTGTAGATCCAGAAGGCACTGACGTAAACCAAGCTTACATAAAATACGCTAACAGTGGTTTTAGCGCCATAGTTGGTCGCCAACGTGTTTTACACAATAACCAACGTTTTGTTGGTGGTGTAGGCTGGCGTCAAAATGAGCAAACATATGACGGTGTTCGTGCTCAATATAAAGCTGACAAATTTGCTGTTGATTACAGCTACATTCACAATATCAATGATATTAAAGGTGGTAATGTAGGTGGTGATTTTCATTTAGTAAATGCAACGTACAAAATAAACAAAAGCCATAAACTGACCGCTTTCTCTTATATTTTAGATTACGATACTGCTCATGCTAACTCTAGCAGCACTTACGGTGGTTTATATAACGGTAAATTTGGCCCTGTATTTGTCAATGCTAGTGCTGCTTCACAAAGTGATAATGGTGATAATCCAACAAGCTACTCTGCTTTATACTTGAATGCTGAAATTGGCTCTAAATTTGGCCCTGTTACTGTACTAGGTGGTTATGAACTACTTGGCAGTGATGATGGTACCGTAGCCTTTAATACTCCGCTTGCAACTAAACATAAATTCAACGGTTGGGCTGATAAATTCTTAGACACTCCTAAAGAAGGTATGCAAGATATTTATCTAACAGCGAAAGGTAATGTTAAAGGGATTAAGTTATCAGCTACGTACCATGATTTTTCTTCAGATGAAGGCAGTATTGATTTTGGTAGTGAGCTAGATTTAGTTGCTGTTTATAAAATCAATAAAAACTACGGTGCGCTAGTAAAATTTGCAAACTATAGTGCTGGTGATTCTGATCAAATACAAACAGACACTAATAAATTATGGCTACAGTTAACTGCTAAATTTTAATTTTTAGTTTTTAGTTTTTAGTTTTGAATATTTAATTACCTATATTCAAATCACTTCAAACGACAGGTTAAGATAAAATGAGAAACAAGTTACCTACTTGTTTCTCATTTTTTTACCATTTCATTTAACTCACTTATTAAACTCTCAAGCTTCACGGCAGCAAACATTGCTCCTCACATGCAAAACCATTAGAATGGCCACGGTTTTATTCTGTTACGTAAGGTGTTTTTTTGTTATTAATGATCGATAACTACGACTCATTTACATTTAATTTAGTGCATTATTTTCAAGCACTAGGGCAGAAGGTAATGGTGTATCGTAATGACGAAATAAGCTTAGCGGAGATTGAGCAACTATCGCCGCAGTATATTGTGATTTCGCCTGGCCCTTGTGATCCTAATAAGGCAGGTATATCACTTGCTGTTATTAATAAATTTTCAGGTAAAGTCCCTTTGCTTGGTGTTTGTTTAGGCCATCAATGTATTGCGCAGCATTATGGTGCAATTATAGAAAAAGCCAAACAAGTTATGCACGGAAAAACCTGTTCTATCAATCATAATGGTCAAGGTTTGTTTAATCAGTTAGCCAAGCCTTTGCAAGTGACACGTTACCATTCCCTTATTGTGAACAAACAATCATTACCAGATGAATTAACGGTGACCGCTTGGAGCATTGACCAAGAAAACAAATGTGATGAAATTATGGCGCTACAACACAAAACATTACCCATTTGCAGTGTTCAATTTCATCCCGAGTCAATTTTAACCGAGCAAGGACAGGCATTATTGGCTAACTTTATTAAGGAATACGCGACTATACCGATGAATTGATAGATTATTACGCTTAGAAATACAAATAACTTATAAAAATAGCGACAAAGTAGTGATTTATTAATAAAAATAGATAAACTTAACACACTGTAATTTAAAACTTAGAATAAGAAAGCAAACGACGCACTATGCAACTTTTTGATAACAACAAATCCATTGCCACTATTTACCAACGCGCAATAGCTCACTCTATCAGTAAAGATTTTGCTGATGAGCTCAACGGTAGAACTGAATTTGTCAATGATCAAGGAAGTGAACAAGCAAATCGTCGTAGAGAGTTACTTGATATTGAAGTGCAAGCACAACAAGATAAAATTATTGCCGACCATGGTGAAGAACACTTTAAAAACCAAGTAATGAATGGATTTTTTAACGAAGTTCGTACGCAAATTAATAATGATTTTGATAATAAAGAACATCTTTATCATCAAGTCTTAGGTATTGAAGATGCTGCGCCAACAATTTTAGAATTATTATCACTACGTGCTACTTCTATCAATAGAATCAACCCATTAGCAGCTTCGCTACCTTGGTTAGCCACCGATTTAATCAGCCTTGTAAATAAACCACAGTACCGTAAACGTGCTGATGTACAAGTGAGTGATGCAAAACTAGCGCTAAGTTATATTGGGTTAGACAATTTAAAACTTGTTATGCCAACCTATATCCTAAAACATTGGTTACCCACTAGCACAGCACCTTACGGCTTAATGAAACGCAAATTATGGAATGATAGTTTATCCATAGCATTGGCGACTAGCTTCTTAGCTAAAGATCTAAAATTAGATACCTATACCGCTTTTACTGCTGGTATGTTATCTAATATTGGCGAGTTAGCCATGACACGCTGTTTCTTAACTACCTATCACGACATGTATAAACGTAAAGTTCGTAAAGCTTTTCAAGAAAAAGATAAACGTCTGCATACTATTTTAATGAAAATTGACCTGCCTAAAGAATTGCTATTGGAGCAAATCATGATGCGCAGCAGTAAAATTTCGGCAGATTTAATTGAGCAAATGAATTTTGAGCGTTTACAAATTACTGAGCCTAGTTTCGACCTAGCCTACAGTGACAGTATTGATAAAATGTCGCCAATCGCACAACTTGTTGCTAAAGCAAAAGCGTATATTACTTGTCGATCTTTAACCAAAGACAACTTAATAACCAGTGATGAAACAAAAATATTACTCGCTTCAGTAAATTTAACAGCAAAAGAAATAGCCCTGCTGAAAAAAAGTGATATTGACCACATAAAGTTAAATTTTAACTAGCGTTACTGCCAGCTATTGTTTACCTACTTCGCGCTTGTTTTATTAACAATGAATGACTGTTTTCGATAAAGTACACAAAAGCACGATGTTTTTCTGATTATTTATGAAAAATATACTAATCACCAATTTCTATAGGTAACCTATAACTCTCCTGCTAAACCTCTGTTGTCATCAAAACTAAACTAAGCCAAACACAAAATAATTATTCAGTTTTACTGAATAAAAATCACTAAGCCTTTGTTTTTCTTAGGCTACAGAGTCTCTAAAAAGACATAAACCCTTTAATATGTCATACTAAACATCTATTTTTACACTCAATAACTGCTTTCATAAAATATTCCACTTTTTCTGGTTTTATTTGCACTTAAATCAGCATAATGAAGTAAGCTATTATTAGTATGAAGAAACATTAGTCACTAATTATAAGAGGAATTAAGAATGTCAGAACACTTTTCTGTTGAACGCAGCTTGTTTGATGATGTGATGGTACCAAACTACGCACCTTCAGCGGTTATTCCAGTGCGCGGTCAAGGCTCTAGAGTGTGGGATCAACAAGATAAAGAGTACATTGATTTTGCTGGCGGTATTGCCGTGAGCTCTTTAGGACATTGTCACCCTGCACTAGTTAACGCATTAAAAGAGCAAAGTGAAAAGATATGGCATGTATCAAATGTAATGACTAATGAACCTGCTTTACGTTTGGCAAAGAAGTTAGTTGATAATACTTTTGCAGACAAAGTCTATTTTTGTAATTCTGGCGCAGAGTCAAATGAAGCCGCATTAAAATTAGCACGTCGTTGGGCACTAGATGTTCATAGTGAAGAAAAATCACAAATCATCGCGTTTAAACAAGGTTTTCATGGTCGAACTTTCTTTACTGTCACGGTTGGTGGTCAAGCGGCATATTCAGATGGTTTTGGTCCTAAACCAGGTGATATTGATCATGCTGAATATAATAACTTAGATAGTTTAAAGGCATTAATTTCAGATAAAACGTGTGCTGTCATGATCGAACCATTGCAAGGCGAAGGCGGTATTGTTTCACCTACAGATGAATTTATTAAGGGTGTACGTGAGCTTTGTAACCAACATAATGCTTTATTAATTTTTGATGAAGTACAAACAGGCATTGGTCGTTTAGGCTCTTTTTATGCCTATATGGATCTTGGTGTAATTCCAGACATCCTGACAACAGCAAAAGGCTTAGGTGGTGGTTTCCCTATTGGTGCTATGTTGACAACAACGGATATTGCTAAGCATTTAACCGTGGGGACTCACGGCAGTACATACGGCGGTAATCCATTAGCGTGTGCTGTAGGTGAAGCTGTGGTAGATACCGTAAATACTGATGCTGTATATGCTGGCGTGAAGAGTAAAGCACAACTTTATATTGATGGTTTAAATGCAATTAATGCAAAATATAATGTTTTTAGTGAAATTCGCGGCAAAGGTTTGTTAATTGGCGCAGTATTAAATGACAGTTATCAAGGTCGAGCAAAAGACTTTTTAGTTGCCGCAATGGACGAAGGCGTAATGACCTTAGTCGC
>JAWSUX010000012.1:5922-9698 GCA_033852215.1 Colwellia sp.
TTATGATTATTGTACGCCCTATTCAAAAAGATGACCTCAGTGCCTTACATCGTATCGCTGTCGAGTCTGGCCATGGTTTTACTTCATTGCCAGTAAATGAGCAGCTACTTAAACAACGCATTACCCATACAGAAGCATCATTCGCTAAAACGGTGACCGAGCCTGGAGGTGAAGGTTATTTATTTGTTATGGAAGATACTGAATCAGGCGATATCATTGGTACTAGTGGCATTGAAGCTGCGGTAGGTCTTGATGATGCTTTTTATCATTACCATTTAGGTAAAGTTATTCATAGCTCACGTGAACTTAACATCTACAATACAGTTGAAACATTATCATTATGTAATGATTACACTGGCGCTAGTGAAATTTGCACCTTATTTTTAAATGAAAGTTACCGTAAGAATAATAATGGCCGCTTCTTATCACGATTTCGTTTCTTATTTATAGCCGAACATAAAGAACGGTTCTCCGAGACTATTATTGCTGAAATGCGCGGTATTTCAGATGAGCAAGGTCGTTCTCCTTTTTGGGATTGGTTAGAAGAACACTTTTTTTCGATGGACTTCCCAACCGCCGACTATTTAACAGGCATAGGTAAAAAAGTATTTATTGCCGAATTAATGCCTAAACACCCAATTTACGTCAATTTGTTAAGCAAAGAAGCACAAGCAGTAATCAATCAGGTACACCCTAAAACGATACCTGCAGTACGCTTATTAGAAGCAGAAGGTTTTTCTCGTCGTGGTTATGTCGATATTTTTGATGGTGGTCCAACTGTAGAAGCAAACTTTGGCGGCATTAAAGCGATCAATCAAAGTCAGCGCTGCCAAGTAATTATTGGTGAAGTACATTCGACAGATAACTATATTGTTTGCAATAGTGAAACCAAAAATTTTAGAGCAACTCAAACGAGTGTTTCACTAAGAGAAACCGCTCATCAAGTCGTTATAAATACAGATGTTGCCAAGGCATTACTTGTTAAAGAAGGTGATTGGGTTCGCCTTGTTGCCAACTAAGAGGTAGAAAAAATCACAAGTCATTTGAAATAGCTAGTTCAGCTAGCGTTAGGGGTAAAATAACGAGTTCTTGTCACATCAATGAGAAGGAAACACCATGTCCCAACCAGCATATTCAGATAAAGTTCAATTAATCCATGGTCAATGGCAATCAGGTCAAGGCCATAACGTCAGTTCATTAAACCCTGCTCGAAATGAAGTTATTTGGCAAGGTAAAACCGCCACCCCTGAGCAAGTTAACGAAGCCGTACTCAGTGCTAGTAATGCCTTTGAAAGTTGGGCTGACATGCCTTTCGAAGATCGTGTAACCATCGTTACTCAATTCGCTAAATTATTAACTAAAAACAAAGATGATTTAGCAACGACTATTGCACTAGAAACAGGCAAACCTAAATGGGAAACTTTAGGTGAAGTCGGTGCTATGGTAGCCAAAATTGCTATTTCATTAAAAGCTTACCAAGAGCGGACAAGTACCGTAGAAAATCCGATGCCCGATGCTAAAGCCTTTATTCGTTATAAACCCCATGGTGTTGTCGCTATTTTCGGGCCATACAACTTCCCAGGCCATTTACCTAATGGACATATAGTACCTGCACTTATTGCGGGTAATACTATTGTATTCAAGCCAAGTGAGTTAACACCAAAAGTATCTGAAGAAATATTAAAAATTTGGTTACAAGCAGGTTTACCAAACGGTGTCATTAATTTAGTTCAGGGTGAAGTAGAAACAGGTAAAGCGTTAGCAAGTCATAAATTGATTGATGGTTTATTCTTTACTGGTAGCTCAACTACAGGTCATTTTTTACATGAGAAATTTGCTGGTCAGCCAAGTAAAATTTTAGCGTTAGAAATGGGGGGAAATAACCCGCTCGTAGTTAAAGGGGTTAACGACATTGATGCCGTAGTACACGACATAGTTATGTCTGCTTTTATAACTACAGGTCAACGCTGTACCTGTGCCCGTCGTTTATTTATTGAAAATAACGCACAAGGTGATGCCATTATGGCAAAACTGATTACTGTTACCCAAGCGATAACTGTTGGTTATTATGATGATGCAGAACAACCATTCATGGGCTCCATGATTTCAGAAGATGCGGCACTTGCTTTAGTTAATGCACAAGCGAAACTACTCACATTAGGTGCTAAAAGTTTAGTGACGTTGAAGCACCTTGAAGTAGGCACAGGGTTCATTTCTGCTGGCATTATTGATGTTACCGATATTGCTGCCGATGTGTCTGATGAAGAATACTTTGGTCCACTATTAAAAGTTTATCGTTATACCGATTTTGATCAAGCGATTAATGAAGCAAATAATACTAGTTTCGGCTTATCTGCTGGTTTGCTTAGTGATAGCGAAGATTTATATAACCGTTTTTTCCGTCGTATTCGTGCCGGCATTGTAAACTGGAATAAACCTATTACAGGTGCTAGCAGTGCTGCCCCCTTTGGCGGCATTGGTGGTAGCGGTAACCATAGAGCCAGCGCATATTATGCTGCTGATTATTGTGCTTATCCAATTGCTTCAGTAGAAACAGCCAAAGTTAGCTTACCTAAAACATTAAGCCCTGGTTTAAAGCTTTAGCATGACTAATAAGACTAAACAAACCTTCACAGATATAAAAAGTGAAGGTTTTAAACAAGCATTTTCACTCTTCAAAACACAAGGTGACTTTATTAAAATCACCTGTGAATTTGAACGTAGCTTTTTTGAACATAGCTTTGATGCTGCATCAGTAACAAAATCAGCCGATATACTTAGCTTTTCTGTAAAGAATGCTACCGCAACTTTACTTGATACCGGAGTTTTGTTAATCGAGCCTAATAACTTAGTTAGCAATATAACGTCTCAAAAAAATATTATTATTTCATCTGGCATTCATGGCAATGAAACGGCACCAATTGAAATTGTTCAGCAATTAGTTACTGATATTATAATAAAAGAAACACAAGTAAAGCAGTCTACGCTGTTCATTATTGGCAACCCTGTAGCAATGAATATCCGCAAACGTTTTAAAACTGAAAATTTGAATAATCTATTTTGTGGTAAGTATAAATATATTGATAATTGCTTTGAAAAAGAGCGTGCCGAAAGATTAGAAGGTTATGTTAGCGATTTTTTTAATAAGCAACCAAGTGCTATTAACTATCACTACGATTTGCACACAGCGATTCGAGCTTCCAAATATGAAAAATTTGCTATTTACCCTTACCAAGGTGATAAACCATGGAGCAGGGAGCAATTGAGTTTTATGCATAATTGCGGTGTTAGTACTATTTTATTTGGTCATGGTCCTACAGGTGCGTTCTCGTATTTTAGCAGTGCTAATTTTAATGCCCACGCGTTTACTATTGAATTAGGTAAGGTCAAAGCCTTTGGTGAAAATGACTTAGCTAATTTTTCCGCTATGACTAAGGGTTTAAATGCTTTAATTAGCCAAACAGCGTATAAGATTCCCAAACTTAATAATGAAAATATCACCTTATTTAAAGCGTTAGGTGATATTACCAAAGAAACCGACGACTTTACCTTATACGTAGCCGATGATGTCAGTAACTTTACCGACTACCCTGTGGGAACTTTACTCGCCATGGATTCAGGGCGAGAGTATAGAACCATAGAGCAAGGAGAGAGCATTGTTTTTCCTAATGCTAATGTAAGTAATGGCCAACGTGCCGCACTGATAGTAGTACCAACGACACTTGATTAAACTAATTTTTTTGCAAACTGTTGTTAGCTTGAAAGCTTTTTGATGT
>JAWSUX010000160.1:0-13470 GCA_033852215.1 Colwellia sp.
AGCCAGTTACCATGGATAAGTGCTTCTATTGTTACATGACTGAAAAGTTGCTGACAAAAATGAGTGTATTGGCCATAGCTAATGTTTGTCAAAGCTTGTGCCAGTGCCATGCTACTTGGATTATTAGGTTGCATTAAAGAGCTTAAACTCGCAAAAAGCTGTGAAATGGACTTACTTTTATCGCTATTTTTCCAGTGCGTAATCAACTGCTCTTTAAATAAATCAAAATGATCTTGATCTACCTGATAATTTTTTAGTTGTAATAATAACTTTGGTAGTAATAAATTTTGCTTTTCACTAATGCCAGAAATTTGTAGGGTAACGCCACCTTGATGGGCATATAAATGATAATGAATACCTGCCAACTCAGCATCATAATTTTCTTCAACAACAGTATCTGTATACAAATCAACAAAGAGCCTTGTCATGGCAATATTTTTAACGCTGGCAATAGAAAAAGGAGAATCTATGCCAATGTAAATATAACCTTTGGGCACTTTAAAGGTGGTGTCCTGTTTGTACCATACCACCAAACCATTATTATCTATTACCTTCGCTGGCGTATTTTTATGTTGAAGATTGCTGCTTATAGATTGATCACTTGATTCATTTGAGTAAATGTCAGGATTACCAAGAATATAAGGGTTCTCATCAGGTAATTTTAGCTGTTTAAGCCAGCTGTTTTCTTTGCTGCTTGCTAATGTTAGTGTTTGCCAGTGTGATAATTGCTCAGCAGAGATAGCATTGACTTTATAGGGGACCTGATACCAAAAGCTCGTTTGGTCAAATACGTTGTTTTGGCTAACATGAATAATACGCATATTATCAGCAGATAAATAATTGAGTAATTTATCTATGTGCTGATATGACATACCCGTCATGATGTAATCACCATAAATATAATCTTCAGCAGGATAATGATGCATGTTTATGACTAATTGACTGACACTGTCTATTGGCCTATTTTTTTCATGATAAGTAAATGATAGTTGGCTGATTTTTTGTTTTTCTTGATAATAGTGCTCTGCTATTTTACTGTTTTTTAATAGGTGAATGTAAGAAAAAACAATATCAACAATCTCATTTATATGTTGCTCACCTAGCTCCGTTAAGGCAATGCTAAGGTTAAAATCTTTGAAATTTGATCCGTTAATACCTGAGCCAGCGGTTAAGTTCATTGCCCAACGTTGTGCTTTTAGTACCGATAAAATACCGCCTTTTCCTTCATGGCCTAATAAATAGGCAAGTATTGACTCTGGTTTATCTTGGTAATATTTATCAATGCTTTCCATAGCAAAACTAATAATTAGTTGATGATCATTTTTTACAGGTGAGACATCAATTTTAATTTTTTGATTTTCAGCTAAATATAACGGTTGTTTTATTGTATCTAGCTTGGTCTCTGCGGGTTTTATCCCACTAAAATTTTGCTCTACCAATGTTTTTAATTGCGATAAACTTTGCGGACCTTCCAGCACAAGTGTCATGTAATGTGCACGATAGTATTGATTGAAAAACTGACGAACTTCAGTGCTAATACAGCTATTATTTCTATCTGCTAAAGTATCTAAATTACCAACAGAAAACTGTGAAAACGGATGTTGCTGATTGATTGTTTCTTTATGAACATCATACAAACGGCGAATATCATCTTTTAATTTTAGGGTGAATTCTGAATCAATATTTTGCCGCTCTTTAATAACAAATTCATCGGAGAGTAGTGGCGCAATAAAAAACTGACTAAACCTATCAAGTGCAGCACTAAAGTGCTGTTGACTAATATCAAAGAAAAAACAGGTATGCTCTGTTGCTGTCCACGCATTATGACTGCCACCATGTTGGCTAATAAACTTTTGATATTCGCTACCTTGAGGATATTTTTCTGTCCCCAAAAAAAGCATATGTTCTAAAAAATGCGCTAAACCTTGCCTGTCGTTAGGATCATGGAAATGGCCAGCATTAACGGCTAATGCCGCAGCAGACTTATTGGTATCATCATTATGTACTAGCAATACTCGTAAACCATTTTTTAAAGTAATGGCTTGATATTGTTTTAAATCATTTGGACTTTGCTTTAACACTAAGGCTCCTAATAATACCAATCAAACTAACTAAGTGGTCTTTTTAAATGGTCTAAATATCCAATAACATCGTTGCTTTCAATTCCAATAGCCAGCTATTGCTCAATCAAGCGCCTTGTTCTTGAAAATTTACTCTCATTAAAATTTGATCCATTAATTAATTCAATTGGTATAACACTTTATACCGCAAAGCGTTGGCGAAATTTATGTTTAGTTAGGTGATAAATGAATAAAATAGTCTCGGGTCGAATATCTAAATGCTTTTAAGGAATAACGAGAGATTATTTTATTCTTAATGGTTGTTATTAAAATACTAGTATTTCTATTACTATAGCCGCAAAATTCAGACTGACTCAATACATTACTAATTTTTATTTAAAAGTAATGTAAATATTACTTTGTTAGGTACGTTGTCGGAGACTTAATGCAACTTTATATTATGCGCCATGGCGAAGCGCAAAATCCTGAGAGTCACTCGTTAGCTAGCGATAGTGCACGAGTGTTAACCAAGCAGGGAGAATTTGAAGCACAATTGATGGCACATTGGTTAGTAAAAATGAAAGCTGATATTGCCCAACTTTGGGTAAGCCCATTTAGTAGAGCACAACAAACATGTGCTCAAATTTCAAAAAATATTAATGTAGTAGCTGAAACGTTAGATTTTATTACACCAGCGGGTGATGCTAAACAGGTACATGACTTTATTGATGCTTTTATTGCCAGTCAGTTAGAAAAAGCGATAGAAGCTGATAGCGATAACCCAAAGCAGCCCCAAGCTATATTTATTGTGTCACACATGCCTTTGGTCAGCTATCTGGTGGCAGAATTAACGCATTACCAAGCGGCGCCTATTTTTGCTACGGCAGCTATTGCAGAAATTGATTATGATATTAAGTTAATGAAAGGGGAGCTAGTACGCTTAATATCCCCTTTAGATTTATGTTAATGATAATTTTACTCTCTAAGATTTTAATCTCTAAGGTATTTATCTTTTAATTCAATCAAGGCTAATAACGCACCATCGCCACCCCATTCAAGTGGCGCTTGATGAAAGGCCATGACATCAGGGTGTTGTACTAACCAATGAGGTACTTTATTTTTAAGTACGTAAGCGCCAATACCATGCACTATACAAATGCATTGAGCATGTTCTTTTTGACAAGCATAAAGTAATGCCGCGAGTTCTTTTTTTGCTTTGTTCTGATCTAAACCATGTAAATCAAGAATGAGATCAGGACGATAATAACCACGGCGTAAGTTTTTAACTTCAAAGCTGTCTACTCCGTCTCGCAAATATTTCATTGGCCCTTGTTGATTTAAATTTGGTTCAAACTCATCGGAGAAATTAAATTGGGCTAATGCTTTATTTTGTGGAGTGTTATTTTTTTTATTATGGTGTGATGGATTAAGCTTGCTGCTTGTTTTTACTGGGTGTATGGTGTCGATCACAAGCGGTTTGACCTTGGCAACAGCGTCACTAAATAGTTTTTTGTCATCAAACGCTGTATTGCTATCATCAGATGACGGTAGACTAACTTGTTGGGCAAGTTTTTTCGCTTGCAATGACGTTTCATTCTGCGAGCGTATCTGCTTTTTCATGGCTTTTAGTGCCGTTTTTTGATCGGTGCTTTTCATAAGGTTAGTGTAAAACATTTGCGCTACAATATGAATTCAAAATACTTTATATAAAGCGTGTTGGCACGCAAAAATAGGATAACCAGTGACAGATACTGATTTTTCAAAGGTTAATATTGTCGAACATAGTGATGAGATTATTAAACAACTGCAAACGGTTGCTGACTATTGTCGTTATGGTGCTAGTGTATTTAATCAGGGTGAGCTTTTCTATGGACACGGTAGTGATAATGCTTTTAGTGAGGCAATAACGTTAGTAATGCACGCATTATCTTTACCTGAAAATTTAACTGAAGAAGTCATGACTTGTCGGTTACTCGAACAAGAAAAGTTAGCCATATTGGCATTGTTTGAACAACGAGTTACCCAGCAGATACCTGTTGCTTATATTACCAACCTTACTTATTTTGCCCAACTGCCTTTTTATGTTGATGAGCGAGTATTAGTACCACGTTCGCCGATAGGTGAGCTGATTGAGCAACATTTTTCTCCTTATTTTAGTGAAGATAAAACGCCGAGTCGCATTCTTGACTTATGTACCGGTAGTGGTTGTATTGCTATTGCTTGTGCTAGTTATTTTCCTGACGCTGAAGTCGATGCTGCTGATTTATCAATAGATGCGTTAAATGTGGCGCAAATCAACATAGAAAACCATGGATTAAGTGAACAAGTTATTCCAATTCAATCTGATGTTTTTTCTGGGGTTGAAGGGCAGTGTTATGATTTAATTGTCACTAATCCACCGTATGTTGATCAAGAAGATATCGATTGCTTACCGACAGAATACAGCCACGAACCAGAAATGGGTTTGGGCTGTGGCGAAGATGGGTTAGATATTGTTCGAGTGATTTTAGCTCAAAGTGCCCAGCACCTTAATGATGATGGTATATTGATTTGTGAAGTTGGTAATTCACAAATACACGTTGAGACACTTTATCCGCAAGTTGACTTTACATGGTTAACTTTTAAACGCGGTGGTCATGGTGTATTTATGTTAACTAAAGCACAGTTAACAAAGTTTAGTGATGTATTTTTAGCCTCACTAAAGTAAAAAATAATAAGCGATAAGTAGCAGTAGTAAGTAATAATAGTCACTAAATAAATTTATAGGCGGTAATAATAAATGTCAGGTAATACCTTTGGAAAATTATTCACGGTAACTTCATTTGGTGAAAGCCATGGTTTAGGTTTAGGGGCTATTATAGATGGTTGCCCTCCTGGACTCGAATTAACTGAGGCTGATTTGCAAATTGATTTAGATCGCCGCCGCCCTGGTACATCACGTTACACTACCGCACGTAGAGAAGCTGACGAAGTTAAAATTATTTCAGGGGTTTTTGAAGGAAAAACGACGGGCACACCTATCGGTTTAATGATTGAAAATACTGATCAACGGTCAAAAGACTACGGAAATATTGCACAAAGTTTTCGTCCAGGCCATGCTGATTATACTTATTGGCAAAAATATGGATTGCGTGATTACCGCGGTGGCGGTCGTTCATCTGCTAGAGAAACCGCTATGCGTGTTGCCGCAGGTTCGGTAGCTAAAAAATATTTAGCTGAAAAATTTGGTATTAAAATTCAAGGCTGTGTAACACAAATTGGTGACATAGCGGCAACGTCGCCTGATGGCGGGGTATTTGATTTAAGTACGGTAAAGTGGGATGAAGTGGAGCAAAATCCTTTTTTCTTTCCTGACAGCAGCAAGCTTGAAGCGTTAGATATTTATTTACGTGATGTTATTAAAAGTAAAGACTCTATTGGCGCTAAGGTCACTGTAGTCGCAAGCAATGTACCTGTTGGTTTAGGAGAGCCTATTTTTGACCGTTTAGATGCTGAAATTGCCCATGGATTGATGGGGATTAATGCCGTTAAAGGTGTAGAAATTGGTGATGGTTTTGCTGTTGTTAATCAACGTGGCTCAGAGCACCGAGATGAGTTAACTCCAACGGGCTTTTCATCAAATCATGCTGGCGGTATTTTAGGCGGTATCTCTTCAGGACAAAACATTGTTGCTCATTTAGCGTTAAAACCAACATCAAGCATTGGTGTTAGCGGTAAAACTGTTGACTTAACAGGCGAAGCAACTGATATTATTACTAAAGGGCGTCATGATCCTTGTGTCGGTATTCGTGCCGTACCTATTGCAGAAGCAATGTTAGCGTTAACTTTGATGGATCATTTTTTACGTCATCGTGGTCAAAATGCTGATGTTGTTTGTATTACGCCTGATATTGAATCAGACAAAGATTAACTTACGTTAAACTAACTAAGTTAGGCTGGTTTTAAACCAAGTTGAGTTAACTTAAACAACAATAAAATAGAGCGAACCAATGTATTAATGGTTCGCTCTATTTTTTTATAGCTCAGTTTTTTTATTGCGAATGAGGCAATTTTTTTGAAGTTATTCACTCGGCTTTCTTCAAGCTACTTTATTTATTATGCACTACTCGGTTTAATATCAACATTTTTAGCCGTTTTTCTTGATGGTAAAGGTTTTACGTCAATTGAAATTGGTGAAATACTTGCCATTATTACCACCACTAAAATTATCGCGCCAAGCTTATGGGCAATGCTCGCGGATAAAACCGGGCAACAGTTGGCAATTATTCGGCTTGGGGCTTTATTGGCGTTATTAAGTTTTTCTGCTTTGTTTTGGTTAAATCGTTATTGGCCTATTACCTTTTTTTTGGCCTTGTTTAGCCTGTTTTGGACCGCTATTTTGCCTCAATTGGAGGTGTTAACACTAACCTCACTACGCCATAGCAGCAAAATATATGCAAGGGTACGTTTGTGGGGAAGTTTAGGTTTTATTGTTTTAGCTATTTTAGCTGGACAGATAATGAGCCACTTTAGCTCAAACGCTTTTACTTTTTTAGGTTTATTTATTTTAGTGGCTTTAGTGTTATCAACGTTATTGCTGAAACAAGATAAAAGTTCAATAGCTCTCAAGCAAGATACAAAACAACATAACGCTGTTCGCATTAGCAGCAAAATATTTAACGCTCATTTTATGGCATTTTTTGTTGGCGGCGTTTTACTGCAAATGAGTTTTGCGCCTTTTTATGGTTTTTTTGCTTTATTTCTTCGTGATCTTTCTTACCCTGGCTTTACTGTCGGTTTATTAGTTTCTTTAGGCGTCGTGGCGGAAATTATTGCCTTTATTTATATGGGAAGTTTGTTTAAACACTTTGCTTTAAAAACACTGTTAATCTTTAGCCTTGTTGTAACGGCATTACGTTGGTTTTTAGTACCACAAGTAGCAGACTCTATTTTTTTATTGGCTTGTACTCAGCTTATTCATGCGGCTAGTTTTGCTATTTATCATAGTGCGAGCATGCAATTTTTGTCGGAGCACTTTACTAAAGTTCAACAAGGCAGGGCACAAGCTGTATACCTTGGTGGTGTATACGGTATTGGTGGGGCAGTAGGCGCGTATATCACCGGGTTATTATGGCTAGATGGTCGCGGTGCAAATACTGCTTTTACGTTTGCTGCTGTTAGTGCTTTTTTGGGGGCAGTTATGATGATTTCCTTAAAAGAGAAACAGACTAACTAACGGATTACCCCTGTTAATAATGTTGCTAAGCTTTTTATTTTATTTGATGACAATCATCCTATGATACTAAGTTATTACACTTAATTTTAGAATCAATAGGTGTTATATTTATCAATCGAATAATAAAAAAATAACCGCTATAGAAGAACCTATTAAACAGCGCTGAGGTTAATAAAAAACTAAAATGAATGAAGAACAGACAAAAATTTTAAAAAACGCAGTACTTACCATTCCAAACTATCCAAAAGAAGGTATTCTCTTTAGAGATATAACGGGGATTTTAGATGATGCAGACGCTTTTGCCTTATCGATAAATTTGTTAAAAGAAAAGTTTAAAGATAAGGGCTTTACTAAAGTTGTTGGTACTGAAGCTCGAGGTTTTTTATTTGGCGCTCCCTTAGCGTTAGCATTAGGTGTTGGTTTTGTTCCCGTGAGAAAACCAGGGAAACTGCCAAGAAAAACTTTTGCTCAAGACTATCAATTAGAATACGGTACAGACACTTTAGAAATTCATCAAGATGCATTAACTGAAAATGATAATGTGTTAATTATTGATGACTTATTAGCAACAGGTGGCACGATAGAAGCGACAACTAAGCTTATTCGACGTATTGGTGCTACGACAACAGAAAGTGCTTTTATCATTTCTTTACCTGATTTAGGTGGTGAAACTAAATTGAACGAGCTTGGTTTATCAGTAACCGCTTTGTTGCAGTATGATGGTGAGTAAATATTACTTAAGCTTTTCATAGGGCCTGTTGATCGTTCGAGCTTACTTTATTGATATGTCTAGCCTTGTGCAACTGTTATATAGGAAAAATCACCATACAAGTTTTACTGAGATAGGGCAATGGTCGCTTAAATTTAGTGATGTTTTTCTTGTGTATTTAGTTTTAAAAACAAGTTGCTTGAATGAAGCATCAATATAAACGTTTTTAGCTTTAGGGTTAAAAATAATATGATCTATATAGTCTTTATAATAACCACCCCAACAGGCTGAATTGACGGTTGCTGTTGGTGTCCAAAGTGCTTCTTTCCCTGCATTATTTAATGCTTGCCACAAGCCTTTATTTTTAGGCGACTTTAAGGAAATATCTTGTGATAAACGTCGATTGAAATCTCCCAAAACGATATAAGCAGCATTTTGTGCGTTATGTAAATTAATCCATTGTGCTAACGGCTTTATTTGTTTGTTTAACTTAGTACAAGCCTCTTTTTTCTTTTTCTCCTTAGCTGATATCGTTGGCATCGCTTTAACACTGTTAATATCGAGTGGCGCAACAAAACAGCCAGATTTTAAATGCACAGCTAACAAGTGTAGTGTTTTATTATTTTGGGTTAGTGTTATATCTATGCCATGGCGCGTTTTACCCACATCTAATGTTTTATATTCTTTTGCTTTAACACTAAAATGTCTAGATTTTTTAATGGCTACGCCAACACGTTGTACCCAGTTTTTGGTAGAGAAATAGTAGTCATAATCGTTGCCAAAAACCTTGCGTGCCCAGTATTCACTCTCAACTTCTTGCAAGGCAATAACGTCAGCATTTAATTTTTTTGCATAATGAGCCAGTTGTTGATAATCACTAGCTGTACGCTGATTATATTTATGGGAGCCTAACCAAGCGATGTTCCATGACGCTATTTTTAACTCTTCGGCTTGAATTATAAAACTGCTAAATAGTGTAAATATCAATCCGATTGTTGTTAATAATGTTCTTTTCATTAATACTTCTCATGATTTGATCAATGTTTACTGGTAGAAGTAAAATCAGTAACGAATTTTCATTGAAGCAATATTTATAGCTTATTAAGCGTTATTTAACCATTCGTTCAGACGTTATAATTTGCAACGGTACATTACTTTTACAGTAAAAAAGAATCAATATGAAGAAAAAATTTATTACAGCAAAAGAGTTATTAGAAGACTCATTTCGAGTAGCGGCACAAGCATTTGAAGATGGGTTTAGACCACAGTTCATTGTTGGTATATGGCGCGGCGGTGCACCTATTGGTATTGCTGTACAAGAATACTTTGACTTTAAGAGAGTAGAAACGGATCATATTGCTGTACGTACGTCATCTTATTATGGTCTTAATCAGCAGAGCAAAGAAATTAAAGTACATGGACTGCATTATATAATTGAAAATGTTAATGCCAGTGATGGATTACTTATTGTTGATGATGTTTTTGATACAGGCAGAAGTATTGACGCGCTAATTAAGCAAATTAGAAAGCTTGCTCGAAATAATATGCCTCAAGATGTGCGCATCGCTTGTCCTTGGTATAAGCCGACAAATAGTAAAGTGGATATAAAACCAGACTACTATATTCACGAATCCGACGAATGGTTGGTTTTTCCGCATGAGCTGTCAGGTTTGACTCAAACCGAAATTTCTGAAGGTAAAGCAGACCTAGTTAATATTTTACATCTTTTTAAGTAGGTATTAGGTAATTCAGTGTATACCCATCTCACTTCTTTATCTCGTCTTTTGAAGTAATACGGGTATCGTTATTTATTTGTTTATAAACCGCGTTGCCATTCTTGTCGCAATTGCGCTTCGTTAGGTTGTTTTAACGCAAACCTAACTTTTTCAAGTAACGTTTCCTTGTCTTGGCCTAAAATCCCTTTTAATACCAGATAGTTTGAAGCATGATCTGATCGAAAAATCGTTTTAGTTAACTCAAGGTTAGACAAAAATACTTCCATCTCAGTAAATAGCTCACTTTGACGTAGCTGCCTATATGGCTGCAGTGAAGCTTGGCTGAACTTATCCGCAAAACGTTCTTCACCGAGAGGAAAACTCACTACCAAGGTCGATAAATAGTCAGGTTGGGCTTCATTCATTAATTTAGCTGAATTAATGGCATGTTGCTTTGACAGCTCAGGTCCACCTAAACCGTTTAATATCATCACTGAGCTTTTCATGCCAGCCTGTTTAATTTTAGTTAAGGCGATAAGAGAGCTTTGATATGTTTCACCTTTATCTATTAAATCCAATATTTGGTCATCGCCACTTTCACAGCCGATATACATCAACTTTAAACCTAACTCGCGTAATTCACTCATTTGCTCCACTGTTTTATTGGTTAAATTGCGTGGTAAGCAATAACTAGAAACGCGTGTTACTTGAGGTAAATGTATCTTAATTAGTAGTAATATTTCTTTTAAACGATTAAAAGGCAACATCATCGCATCACCATCGGCAAGAAATACACGAGCGGTTGGTAAGCCTGATTGAGCAATTGACAGGATTTCTTGTTCAATTAAATCGATTTTTTTAGGTTTGAATTTTTTATTGTCATTAGTGTACATGTCGCAAAAAGTACATTTATTCCACGAGCAACCATTGGTCACTTGCAGTATCAGGCTTTTCCATTCACTAGGGGGACGAAATACAGGTTCGATATAGGTCAACGGGTACATATTTATCTCTTATTCATTTTGAATGACTACTGAAACTTATACTGTATTATGAAGTAAATAATGCTTTGGTTAAACGTGTTTTATAAGGTAGATAATTGATAAGTCTTAGTCTTATCTTTAGTCTAGTTTTAGTCTAGTTTTAGTTTAGAGCTTCTTTGAACAAAGCCATTATTTAAAAATGTAGAGTATTATGACGTTATGTGTAATATTGAATAATACCCAAGCCACTTCAAGATGCAGGATTCAGCTGGAATAAGAAATGTCTTTAGGCAAGGCATTGATTGAAGATAATGGTTATTCCCTTGTCGAAATCAATAACGCCGTATAAAACGTTTATAAACCAGCCCTGCAGGGACGGCTGAGCAAATCATATTATGTGTTGCACCTATTTTTAAGGGAATGACCATTAATAAACAGGTACGCCTTGAACATGATTCGCTCAGCCGTCCTGAAACTCGCCTCTTGAGGTGGTTTGGGTATAAGTGTTATTTTTTTTTAAAGTATTTTACATAAAAGCTTTGACTCTACTTGTTATAACTATTATAGCTGTTTAGGTTGTTGAAGTAGCGTGTAATTTTAATTACCAGGCGGTGCAAGTGGAAACTGATCAAAGCACATTTATAGCAAGACAAGCAATATTGGATATTGACCTCAATACTATTGGCTATGAACTACTCTTTAGGAATAGTTTAGATAATATATTCAATGAAGCATCCCCAGAAAAAGCTACCTCTAAAGTCATACTTCAAAATCATATACTCGGTGATTTATCGAGTCTTTGTGCTGATAAAAAAGCGTTTATTAATTTTGATGAATTTACCTTATTACAAAACGCTCCTTTATTATTTAATCCACAAAGTATTGTCGTTGAAATATTGGAAACAATTAATATAACAGATGAACTTATTTTTAAACTGTCTCAGTTACATAAAAAAAATTACATTATAGCGTTAGATGATTATGACTTTACGGTTAAATGGGATAGTGTTTTCCCGTATGTTTCTCTTATCAAAGTTGATATTGAACAGGTGTCTTACGATCAAATAACAGGTCTTAAAAAACGTTTACTCGATGCGAAGAGCAATATAAAAATAGTTGCAGAGCGTATTGAAACGCTAGAGCAATATCAAAGTGTTAAGACATTAGGAGTTGACTATTTTCAGGGGTACTTTTTTCATAGACCAGAAATGAAAGAGGGCACGTGTGTTCCGCCACTAAAACTTAATTTAATTCAACTGTTCTTAGAAGCATATAAACCTCATTTAGACTTTGATCAACTGGCTCAAATTATAAGTCGTGATGTAACATTAGTGACAGGCATATTAAAATTAGTAAATAGTGCGTCTGAGTGTGGGAATATCGAAATTACGTCAATTAAACAAGCGATTACGTATTTAGGAACGAACAAAATAAAGCAGTACGTTGCGATAATATCAATGTCAACATTATCATCTGAGAGTCCACCAGAGCTTTTTATGGAATCATTAATCCGTGCTAAAATGATGGAGCTTATTTCAGAAGAACAACCGTCAAAGTTAACCGAAATGGCCTTTTTAACAGGGTTACTTAGCAACATCGATGCAATTTTAAAGCTATCAATGAAAGACGTTATAAATAGTCTGCCTTTTTCAAAAGAAATTGGATTAGCGTTAGTAAATAAAGAAGGGGAACTATACGAACTTCTGCATTTAGTTAAGTATTATGAAACATCTGATAGAAAGCATATTGATGACAGGATGAATCTACCTGAAAGTACCATTTTAACTTGTTATCACAATTCATTAAAGTGGGGACTGTCTATAGCTTAACCTTATTTACTCTATCTACTATGTATATATAAAAAATAGATAGAATAAATAAGTAACAAAAATCTCTATTATTTGAGCAAGATTTGTTACTTTGCAGATATTATTGCAATGGAACAAAAACAAACGTAATAAAGCTTACTCATTATCAGAGAAATCAGCTGAAATAATACGTGTCATTTTTTTTAGGTTCCCTTACTTATTCTCATGATGAAACTAATTGACTAAACCTCTATTACAGAATCCACTTCCACGTATTCATAATTAAATGCTCTGACTTTTTTTCCTGAATTTGCAACAAACTCTACAGTTGTTGAACGAGGTAATATTAATACTGCCTCGTATTCCTCACCAGTTAAAAAAGTGTTATCGCCACATACTACGTCTTTGGTTAATTTGATACGCATTACTACTTTTCTCTATCTATGTTGAATAATTGAACTGATTATATCATTGTTCTAGATAAAAATTAGATCAAATAATATTTATGCCTATGTATTTGTCTAAGGTGGTGTAAAAAGTAGCGTTTAAAGCCTACAGAGAAAGGAATAGTTAGCCGATAATGGAAATGTTTTTTACATGAATAATGATAGTGGAGGAATTTAATCGCCAAAATTGATTATTTTAAGCCATAATTATGTTAACGAGTAGCAAGTAGTAATGAAAGAGTACGGTACTGCGCTCTTGCCATGGAAAGCAATCACTTTAAACAGGCTTGTGAGTTATTTTTATTAGGCTATTACACAAGTTACAGTGCTTTGTAGAGCTACTTTGCTAATTAACGTTTTAATAGAGATAAAAAAAAGTTGATTTTTACTCTAGTGTCGCTTACTTTAATTAAATAACGGTTGTATAAATTAAGCGAAATGGGCGTCAGTTAACTATATAAAGAATATAAGTAATATTACAATGTATAACTACCTATTTTCAAAAAAAACAACGGTCGGTAAACTTCAAATGGA
>JAWSUX010000161.1:0-4925 GCA_033852215.1 Colwellia sp.
TTGAATGGTGATGGGTATATAATCAAATTATAGGAGCAATTAACTACTCCCATAAACTGGTTTTATAGGAGTAGTTAACTAAAAGGGAAAACATCCCAATGTTCAACTATTTTGTTAATGTTATTGTCTACACGCCATAAGTCAACAGTCCCCAAATTACCTTCTCCTGAACCCTGAAACGTCCAAACTATATCACCTTCAGACAACGTCAAAAAGATAGCTAGCCTAGCGGCACTTCTACCACTAACAGCGTTAAACAAAGCATCACTACCGTTAGCAATAAAAAAGTTATGCTGCAAGTAACTTGGGTCTACTAACTCTTCGATTAAGTCGAGATTTTTATTATTAAATAAGTCTAAATAAAACTCGGTTACTGTAGTTTTGTTTTCTTCTTCGATAGCTATATCATTATTAGCTTGTGTATTAGCAGGGTAAATATATAAATCACTAAAAACCGAATTACCACTCGTTGAGCTAGCAGGTGGTTCCATTTTTTTATCCCAATGTTCAACAATCATACTGTCTGCTAGCTTGTACAAATCAATTCTCGCACTCCCAGTAAATTCATCATCAGCATCTTCTGCATAATGCCAATGCACGGCAACATAATCACCATCGGCAACGATATGTTTGATGGTTGCAATATGGTTTGGGTCATCTGAAGTCATGGTATTAAAATATGTTTCTTGCCCGGTAATGCCTGCCGTAATGTTCGTATTATGTTGAATAAAGTCTTCAGCGTATAAAGAAGCCACCAATCCCGTATTTAAACCATTGATTACATCGTTATATATTTGTTCGATAACAAACTTATTCGTTTCTTCGCAGCTTACTGTTAAGCATAATGGCTCATCTGCAGGTTCTTTAGGATCCGGTTTTTTAGGATCAGGTACTTTAGTCTCTACTATGACTTCAGGTTCATTACTTCCACCACTACCACAGGCAGTAACACCTAATAACAATATGATAGTTACAAGTTTACGTATGTCCATTTCACTTCCTTTTTTTAAATTTTATTTTTTATAAATAATGAATAATGCGATATTTTTTATATAACAAAAACGAACTACAACGTTATCGATAGATTGTATTTGTTATGTTATTGCGAAAAATTATTTCACAACCAGATTTTGTGTTAACCTAATGCCAAAATACATAATAAAAAAATAAAATTAATATCATTGTTTTATTTTGGTTAAATTCAATAGGTTACGAACATTGTTAAATGAAACATTTAAAGGGAACTTTAGTTTTAGTGAGTTTAAAGCTATTCCCCAAGCAAATTTATTAATAAAAAAAGCACGAGAAAAACGCATTGAACCTAAAGTAATGTCTTTACTGATTTTACTCGCAAGTAAAAATGGTGATGTGGTTACTCGACAAGAAATTTTAGATAACCTATGGCCAAATATGGTTGTTGGTGATGAAGTTATTTCCCAGCTTATCTATTCATTACGAAATGCTTTAGCTGACGATGCTAAAAACCCAAAATATATCGAAACAATTTCCAAAAAAGGTTACCGGTTTATAGCTGAGGTCAATGCAGTTGAAAGTGAGGTTAAGGGAGACACAAGTATTAGCGCAGAGTTAACGACCAACTCCCTTGCTAATTCAAAAAAAATGAACTTGAAAAACAACTGGTTGGTGAGTATCTGCTTAACGGTACTCATTGGTTTTATTGTTTGGTTTATCAGCAATGCTTTTTTACAAAATAATATCAATGCGTTAACGGTTAAAAATATTTTGCCTGTCACCAAAAGCATAGGTGTTGAAGGTGACTTTAGTTTTCATGAAAGTCACAAAAAAATGGTCTATGTGCACTCCCAAGACCAATACGTTGATATTTATATTAAAACATTGGGGGGAAATCAATCACAACAACTGACTAACGATGAATGGATTGAGTCATCCCCTTTGTGGATAGACGCTGAAACACTTGTTTATATTCGTAAGAAAGCAAACCTGTATCAAATTATTCGCCACCCGCTAAAAAAAGAGACTGAAATCCTTTATGAATCTCAACATTACATTTTTAATTTAGCGATAAAGACAGATGAAGAATCTGCGATAAGTTTTATTGAATATGACAAGTACCAACATAATAAATTAAATGAAGTTAAATCATTAAATTTACTTAACAATAAAGTCCGCTATTTACATGACTCTGTACTTAATTTGCCCATAGATACTCGATATCAAGTCTATTCTTTAGACGGCCAACACCTTTATTTATACGACAATAGTAATCAAGTGAAAAAGGTAGTATCTGTAGCACTAAAAAACAGCCAATATACGACAATTACTCAACAATTTTCTTGGATCAATCACATCGCATTGTTTGATTCAGAACACTTACTCATTTCAGGTAAATTATCGACAACCCGAGGTATTTGGCTGCTAAACATAAATGACCAGTCGATTAAGAGCATACTACCCACCTCTGATGATCAAAAAGTTGTTCGGGCACTATTAAAACAAGGACAAATTTATTACGCTACTTACAAAACGTCTTCTAATCAGTTTATCGCCGATATAAAACAGCAAACGTTAGATCCGTTACCAAAACTGAATAGTGGTGCTTACGAGTTTAGTGGTATTTTCTCAAAAGATAATAAAACTATTTATTTTGTGTCAAATCGCACAGGGTATTATGAAGTTTGGTCCTATGATACTAATACGCAGACAACCAAACAAGTGACTCAATTACAGGCCAGTTATATACACAGGCCTGTTTTATCAAATAAAGAAGACCTCTTTGCTGTTGTATACAACAAAGGAGAATTAACGTTAGCAATAATTTCACTAGAAACAGGAAAAGCTGTTAACGAAATAAAGATCCCTAGTATGAAATTTCCATTAACATGGAGTCAAGACGATAAAAGCATTTATATTAGTGAGCACAACAAACAAGTTAATATATACCAATACGACAGCACTACGCTAGAGCCTAAGTTAATACAAACACACGCAGGACTTTTTGCACAAGAGAGCGCAGATGGTGAAAGCCTGACATTCGTTGATTACAAAGCCGGCGGTTTAATTAACAAAAACCTAACTACTGGAAAAATAACGCTATTGAATAGCTCAATTGCTAACCTAACCTCTTTATACCCAGGGCTTTTGGAAACCATTGAACAATCTATTTTTGTAGTAGAAAGCGATGGTACAGCAAGAAAAATACAAGGATACAGCAGAGAAAATGATGAACAAGAGCCATCTGGCACCTTGTTAATGGCTTTACCTGACTCATCTCAAGTAACGGACTTTAATATTGATGGTAGTAAAGCTATTTTGTCCAAAAGCAGTCCGCCAGAGGGCGATATTATGACAATAAAATTAGGGAGTTAACAACGAGAGTGTCTGACTAAAAGGTTATATAGTTAATTAAAATAGTATGCGCATTGACCTTAACACTTGAATTCAAGAACGGTTAATGTACTTTGTTTGCACTTAACAAGCTCACTTCCCAGTAAATAAAACATCTTCACGGCTATCTAACCACAATAGTTGTTTAGCCATCACTTTGGTAAACATCGAACTTTGTAAATAGTTATTAAGCCACTGCCTTACGTTAGGGTAAGGTGACTGTAAGTACCATTGGCGCTCTATTCGAGCAAACTGCCTGATAAAAGGCAACAGGGCAATATCAGCTAAACTTTCTTTATCTGACATTAAGAATAAATGCTTAGTTAAACGCTGCTCTAATTTTTTAATGTAAACCTCACAATTTTCTCTGTGCTCAAATAGGTCATTTTCTCGATAACGCTTTGCGCATTTATATTGCTCTAAACACAACTTAAAATCTTGGTCAAAATCATTAATTAATTGAAACATATCAGGTAACGCATTAGTAATATGGCTATGCAGCAAGTCATCTGGATCGGTTTCTTTTAAAGCCCACAACATCACTTCTAGGCTTTCATCAATAACAGTGCCGTCAGCTAAGACCAAAACAGGTACAGTGGCTTTTGGCGATGCCGCTATCATTTCTTCAGGTTTATTACTTAACACTAAATCACGTAACAATATTGTCTGTTTGGATTTAAAAATCGCTATTCTGGCACGCATGGCATAAGGGCAATTTCTTAGCGAATAAAGAATAGGTAATATTTTAGCTCCATCACTGTTTTTATTGACGTTTTCGTTCATTGTTACGTAGATTCCGGCAATACTCTTACTATTAACCAATTTTAACGGTATTCATTAGCAAAATATATCGGTAAAATCCCTCTCTTTGAAATTTAACTGCCGAGTCACTGGCATTTAGTCTATAAATGAGTTGTATAAATGAGTCCTAAAATTGAATTATTAGCGCCCGGTGGCGATATCGATGCGATAAAAGCAGCAATTATTGCTGGCGCAGATGCCGTTTATTGTGGTTTAGATACTTTTAATGCGCGAAATCGTGCTGCTAATATTTCATTTGATGAACTCGTCGGTGTTATTCGACTTGCGCATCAATACGAATGCCAAATTTTCCTAACGTTAAATATTATCATTTTAGAACGTGAATTTAAGTCATTAGCTAAATTATTAAGTAAACTCGCTAATACCACACTTGATGGCGTTATAGTGCAAGATATCGGGCTACTTTATGTGCTTAAAAAGCACTTTCCTAGCCTTGATATACACGCGTCTACTCAATTAACCACACATAATATTGGTCAAATTCCTTTTCTTAAAAAGTTAGGTGCCTCGCGTGTAAATTTATCTAGAGAAATGAATTTAAAAGAGATCTCCGCCGTAACTGCGGTGGCTCATGAGCAAGACGTACTCACGGAAGTATTTGTACATGGTTCATTATGTGTGGCTTTTTCTGGTCTGTGTTATTCAACCTCAGCAAGTGTTGGTAATTCAGGCAACCGAGGGCGTTGTAGCCAAGCTTGTCGTGAAGAATATGAAACCACACCATCGGGTAATAACTT
>JAWSUX010000162.1:0-22331 GCA_033852215.1 Colwellia sp.
GCATTTGCCATTTAAGAGAAAAATGTTTTAATGCTTCACGAGCATTAGGCGCGACATCAATACGGCTATGATCGGTAGGCAAATCACCACAAAGTACCCAGTAACGTTCTCCATTGAGCAGTGTTAGCTGCCAAATAGCGAATACCGGAATAAAATAACGGCTATCTTCAACTTTAACATTATTTGTGAGCATACCTTTATCAGCCAAATACTTAGTAGCAACTTGGTATTGATCTTTAATCCACGCTTGTTGTTCGGCCTCTGTCATTTTTGCATCTCGTGTCATTATTTTCTCTATTTTATTTATTTTTAGCGAATACTTGTTATAGCCGTACCACTTTAAAGGCATAAATCGTTCGGTTAATTCTTGTAACTGACTAGTTGCGCTATGACCTAAATGTTAAATTTTTGTTACATACTACAGCATCTAATTATAAAAATAAAAAAATGGCTAAGACTCGCACGAGTATTTAGCCATTTTTTTAAAGTACTATTTTGTTAATTTAGTCAATTAATTGATATTCCTTACGTAATATTTCAATAATTTCTGCTTTAGGGTTATCAGAAAGCACTATTTTTTCACCGGTAATCTTTTCTGCAATTTCAGTATAAGTTTTAGATACATCCATTAGCACTGATGTCGGTAACTCATTATCACGAGCAAGTGCTTCTCGTTCATTCATTCGCTCTTTATTTAATAAAATATCTGCATCAGGGAAGTGATTTAACAATAACTGGCGAAAGCCTTCTTTAGAGTTTTCAACAACGTTACCATTTAAGTATGCTTCGCCATCCCAAATACGTGATGAATCAGGCGTACCAACCTCATCCATATAAATAAGCTTGTCATCGCCTTTTTTATCTTTTACATAACCAAACTCAAACTTAGTATCAACAAAAATTTGATCAAGTTTAGCTAGCGCATTTGAAATAACGTTATAACCTTCCGTTAATAATTTTTCGTATAAGGTAATATCGTCAA
Organism: Colwellia sp.; assembly: GCA_033852215.1. Classification (GTDB taxonomy): domain Bacteria; phylum Pseudomonadota; class Gammaproteobacteria; order Enterobacterales; family Alteromonadaceae; genus Colwellia. Next base: position 983 of record JAWSUX010000162.1, read on the forward strand.
GTGACTTGAAGTTAAATGCTTCAAAATTGTCTTCAATATTTTTACGCGTAATATTAACGTCATCTACCGCAGGAACACCGGGAATGCCTTCTAAAATTCCCTTCGTTGAAGGCGTTTGTAAAAGCTCAGTCAATTTACTATCTTTTTCTAAGCCTTCTGGTAATTCAATACCACAGAACTCACGTTCACCTTTAACATAACTACGCCACATAGAGCCGGTAATATATTGACGACAGATTGCTTCAATCATTACAGGTTTCGCTTTTTGTACAATCCATACAAACGGGTGTGGAATATCAAGAATATGGCTATCAGCAAGACCTTGCTCTTTAAATAATTTAAACCAGTGGTTAGATATAGCATTAAGCGCCGCACCTTTACCTGGTACACCTTTCATGCCGCCCTCGCCTTGCCAAATACAATCAAAAGCTGAAATTCGATCACTGATCACCATGATAGCTAACGGTGTATCACTAGCAACATCATAACCTTTTTCTTGGATTAACCTTTTGCTATCGGCTTCAGTCAACCAATAAACAGAGCGTACTTTACCACTGTGTACTGGCGCATCGGTGCGAATTGGCAGATCGTTATTAACGGCTAGAACTTTATCAGCTAGATTCATGATTATTACTCTTAACTTTAAATAGGGTTTATGGATTTAATGCTTAGCTAAATTAACTTAATGCTGCACTATAAATAACGAGGCTACTATACCCAAGAACTAGGTTAAATAACACAACAGTTACCGCCTGGTACATTACATTACAAATGAAATTAAGTTAGCTAAAAACTATATTAAAAGGGATATTAAAAAGAAAAAAAGGACGCTCATGGCGTCCTTTTTATTAAGCTCAATTAAATGTTAACTAAGCTTACATACTTTACTTAAGCAGCTAAAGAAGCTTGCGCTTTTTCAACTAAGAAAGTGAATGCTGCTTTATCGTATACTGCGATATCAGCTAGGATCTTACGATCTATTTCAATAGAAGCCTTTTTAAGACCATTAATGAATTTACTGTAAGATAAACCATTTTGACGAGCTGCTGCGTTTATACGAGCGATCCAAAGCTGACGGAATTGACGTTTACGTTGACGACGATCTCGGTAAGCGTATTGACCTGCTTTAGTTACTGCTTGAAAAGCAACACGATAAACACGACTACGTGCACCGTAATAACCTTTAGCTTGCTTTAGAACCTTTTTGTGACGTGCACGTGCTTGTACACCACGTTTTACTCTAGCCATTTTCTATCTCTCCTAATTAACCGTGACGTAAAAGTTTTTTAACTGACTTAATGTCAGATGCGGCGATCATGCATTTAGCACGAAGATGACGCTTAACTTTAGTACGACGCTTAGTCAAGATATGACGAAGGCCAGCTTGTTTGAACTTGTAGCCTGAGGCTGTTTTTTTAAAGCGCTTTGCAGCACCTTTATTCGTTTTCATTTTAGGCATGTGAATAACTCCGCATTTATACCCTTAGGTATATGCCAAATATTAAGTAGCGAGGGCGAAAGTAACCAAGTGAACTTATTCAAGTTAACCTAGCTATTTTACTTGCAAGCCTTTACTACCAGCGTAAAGATAAAGTTGGTGAATAGAAAAACCAAAGTTCTTCTATTACTTGTCAAACCAAGTTTTATCTATTTTTAGGGGCTAAAACCATCACCATTTGACGTCCTTCCGCACGACGCGGGAAGAACTCAAGCACAGTTAACTCTTCTAAATCGTTTTTAACACGAGTTAGTAGAGCTAAACCTAGCTCTTGGTGGGCCATTTCACGGCCACGGAAACGTAATGTTACCTTGACCTTATCGCCGCCTTCTAAAAAGCGTTTCAGGTTGCGTAGTTTTACCTGATAATCGCCTTCATCTGTACCAGGACGGAATTTAATTTCCTTAACCTGTATTTGTTTCTGGTTTTTACGTTGTTCTTTCTGTTCTTTAGCTTTTTCATAGATAAACTTTCCGTAATCCATAACACGGAGTACAGGAGGTTTAGCCGTAGGGCTTATTTCAACAAGATCAACACCAGCTTCATCGGCTTGGTCCATCGCTTCATCTAATGTAACGATACCACCGGGTTCGCCGTCAAATTTAATTAAACGAACTTCATTATTTTCAATGCCAGTGATTAACTCATTTAAACGATGTGCTGGTTCTTTACGACCGCCTCGTTGTCCACCTTTAATAGCCATGTTCCTCCTACAGAAACCTTTTTTATGTATATATTTTGTTATTTTCTAAGCGATAAGTTTTACCACATAGAAATATTAAGTTGTTTTATACCCGTTAAAGTAGCATTTAACTTCTTTCTTTAACTTCTTTACTTAATTTAGCAATAAAGTCATCAACAGGTATTTTTCCTAAATCTTCTCCACTTCGAGTTCGAACGGCAATTTCGCCCGCTTCCATTTCTTTGTCACCTACAACTAACAAATAAGGAACACGCTTCAAAGTGTGCTCGCGGATTTTAAAGCCTATCTTCTCATTTCTCAAGTCTAGTTTTGCTCTAAAGCCACTTTCTTTTAGTTTTTTAACAATTTTTTTACAATAATCACCCTGTTTGTCGGTAATATTCATAATTATTGCTTGAGTAGGTGATAACCAAGTAGGAAATTTCCCTGAGAATTCTTCGATTAAAATACCGATAAAACGCTCTAATGATCCTAAAATAGCTCTATGAATCATTACTGGAATGTATCTTTCGTTATCTTCGCCAACATAAGTTGCACCTAAACGCTCTGGTAATGCAAAATCAAGTTGTACTGTGCCACATTGCCAAGCACGACCTAAACAATCCATTAACGTAAATTCAATTTTAGGACCGTAAAAAGCACCTTCGCCTGGTAAATATTCAAAAGCAATGTCACTGTCTGTCAGTGCTTGTGCGAGACCTGCTTCCGCTTTATCCCATATTTCATCACTACCAATACGGCTTTCAGGACGTGTTGATAACTTAACAACAATATCTTCAAAACCAAACGAGCCATAGACGTCGTATACCATTTCAATACATTTCTTCACTTCAGCTTGAACTTGTGATTCCATGCAGAAAATATGAGCGTCATCTTGAGTAAAACCACGAACACGCATTAAACCATGTAGAGAGCCTGATGGTTCATTGCGGTGACAACAGCCAAATTCAGCAATACGCAATGGTAGATCACGATAAGATTTCAAACCTTGGTTAAATATTTGCACATGACCCGGACAATTCATTGGCTTGATAGCATATTCGCGCTTTTCAGAAGTCGTAGTAAACATACCGTCAGCATATTTATCCCAATGACCTGACTTTTCCCAAAGGCTTCTATCCATCATCATCGGCGCTTTTACTTCATCGTAATCATAGGTATGAAGTTTTTCACGAACAAATTTTTCTAATTCAGTGTAAATAGTCCAACCATCGTTATGCCAAAACACCATACCTGGCGCTTCTTCTTGCCAATGGAATAAATCTAATGTTTTACCAATTTTACGATGATCACGTTTTTCAGCTTCAGCTAAACGTACTATATAAGCTTTAAGTTGCTTTTTATCAGCCCATGCGGTGCCATAAATACGTTGCAACATTTTATTGTCTGAATTACCACGCCAGTATGCACCCGCCACTTTCATTAATTTAAAATGATGGCAATGTCGCATGCTTGGTACGTGGGGACCACGACACATATCAATGTATTCTTGATGATGATATAAAGCCGGTGTATCTGTTTTTTCGATGTTTTCATCAAGAATAGCTAACTTGTATGTTTCACCACGCTCGGTAAAAGCGTCATAAGCATCTTGCCAAGAACCGGTTTTCTTAACGACTTCATAACCCGTACGTGCTAACTCAGTCATGCGTTTTTCAAGCTTAACTAAATCATCTTCGGTAATTGATTCATCAAGATCAATGTCATAATAAAAGCCATTTTCAATCGTTGGACCGATAGCCATTTTAACATTGGGATATAATTGTTTTATTGCATGCCCTAATAAATGCGCGCATGAATGGCGAATGATCTCAAGGCCTTCGCTATCTTTACTAGTGATAAGTTGTAAAGAGGCATCTTGAGAAATTAATTCACAAGCATCGACAAGGTTTCCATCGATACGACCAGCAATGGTAGCTTTAGCAAGACCAGGGCCAATATCTAGTGCAACATCCATTACAGATACCACTTGTTCAAAAGAGCGTTGAGAACCATCAGGGAGAGTAATTACAGGCATGTTTTTCCTTATTCAGTGGCGGCGCATACGAAGCGTCGCTTGAAATTATTAATGTAAATTTTAAGCGGATGATTGTAAAAGCCTTAACCTATTTAAACAAGAGCTTTAATTGAGATTCTTGATAAAACTATTGAAAGTACACTTCTTGGTTAATAAAAATAAAACATAAACTATCATTTACATCAACGTTGAGTACATTTATCACCACGGCATTAGTATTTAAAACCAAGATAAAGTTATAACGCATGGCAATATTGAATATACTTACAATGTTTAGTATTAATCATTAAGAGTTAAACGCGTGAAGAAACGATATATCATCCCCTTAATCACACTGTGTTTTTTACCTCATTTAGTCATAGCCAGTGAGATTGAAACATCATGGAAAGTATGGAAAGAAAATAGCCAACTCAGTGTTAGTTATCGGCCTGCATCAGCATTTAATAAAAAATTATCAAGTGAACTTATTGAGATAAAAGCCACGGCAAAAGTCAATTCAACATTATCAGGTTTTTTACTTTTTATTCAACAAGTTGAAAATACACCGAATTGGCTAGTTAATGCGTCAACAAGCCAAATAATTAAACAAGTCTCTACAAATGAAAATATTTTTTTCATTAAATTTTTAGGTCTTTGGCCGTTAAAACCTCGGTTATTAACATTGCACTCTACTTATTGGCAAAATGATGATCTTAGTGTGGAAATTACATTGTCGGACGAAATGAGCATTACTGATACAAGGTTAGTTAAACTTTTGGCTGAAGAAAAACAAACATTTTTACGCATCAAAACCCATTATGCTCATTGGAAGATAACGCCTCAAAAAATTAAATCCATGGGGGGAAATCAAGTTAATGCCAACCGACAATTATTTATTGAATACCGTTTTATCGCTGATGGTTTGGGTGATTCGCCCAAATGGTTAGCTGATCACCTTGCGTTAAAATCTATTTGGAAAAGCATGCGTAATATCAAAAGGCAATTACCAACAGATAAATGGCAAGCTTATTCAATTGATGGAATTACTGAAATAGATGCGGAGTTAAATGCAGAGCTAGATACTGAGCTAATTACCGACTTAAATCCCGAGCTAAAGTATTAACTCATTATTCACTTCCCAGTATAGACAAAGCAATAGCTTCAGCGACTTTTATACCATCAATACCCGCTGATAATATACCACCCGCATATCCTGCACCTTCGCCAGCAGGATACAAACCTTGCACATTCAGGCTTTGTAATGTTTCTTTATCTCGCGTGATTTGAATAGGTGAAGAAGTACGTGTTTCAACTGCCGTTAATGTTGCTTCTTCCATAGAGAAACCATTAATTTTATTGTTGAATGCAGGTAGTGCTTCACGAATAGCGTCAACGGCGAAACTAGGTAACGTTTCACTTAAATCACAATAAGTAACGCCAGGTTTATAAGAAGGGGTTACACAACCATGCTCACCACTTTTACGTCCCGCTAAAAAGTCACCGACAAGTTGAACTGGGGCATCGTAGTTTTCACCACCAAGCGTAAAAGCTTTCTTTTCTAAATTTCTTTGTAAATCAATACCCGCTAATACGTGTTCACGATCACTGGCAAACTCACCACTGTGTTCGCTATTACTAAAGTCCGAAGGTTCAATACCAACAACAATCGCACTATTCGCATTACGTTCATGTCGAGAGTACTGACTCATGCCATTGGTAACTAAATGGCCTTCTTCAGAGGCAGCAGCGACTACTGTACCTCCTGGGCACATACAAAAACTATAAACACTGCGACCATTACTTGCATGGTGAACCAATTTATAATCTGCTGCACCTAAAATGTCATTACCCGCATTTTTACCAAAACGAGCTTCATCAATCACCGATTGCTCATGCTCAATGCGAAAGCCGACTGAAAAAGGTTTTGCTTTAATATAAACACCGTTATCAAATAACATTTTAAAGGTATCACGTGCGCTATGGCCTATGGCAAGTGCAATATGATTTGTTTCAATGTGCTCACCTGTAGCAAGTGTTAACCCCGTAATCGCTTTATTATCATAACCTTCAACAGTCGTTTTAGCTGCATCACGCTTTGTTTCAGCAAAGTGAATTTTATCCACGCGTTGATTAAAACGGACCTCACCACCTAACTCGAAAATTTTAGCGCGCATCTTCTCAATCATAGTCACTAATTTAAAGGTACCAATATGCGGCTTGCTTACATATAAAATTTCTTCTGGCGCACCAGCCTCAACAAATTCATGCAAGACCTTGCGACTATAATGTTTAGGATCTTTTACTTGGCTATAAAGTTTGCCATCAGAAAAAGTGCCTGCACCACCTTCACCAAACTGTACGTTCGATTCAGTATTTAAAATTTTCTTACGCCAAAAACCAAACGTATCTTTAGTGCGTTGTCTTACTTCTTGACCTCGCTCTAAAATAATCGGTTTAAAGCCCATTTGAGCCAAAACTAAACCAACAAACAAACCACAAGGTCCCATACCAATAACAACAGGGCGATGTTTAAAATTATTTGGCGCTTGCCCAACAAACTTATACGCCATATCAGGGGTTTCTTTAACTTGCGTATCTTGCTTAAATTGTTCAAGCAAAGGCGCATCTATCGTTGTTTCAACATCAAGCGTATAAATGAGTAATATTTTAGACTTTTTTCTCGCGTCATAACCTCGTTTAAATACCGTAACATTAACCAGCTGATCTTTTGTAATAGCTAACTTAGCTAAAACAGCTAATTCAAGCGCGTTTTCTTGGTGATCTAAGGCTAATATTATATTAGTTAAACGTATCATTATGTGCATTCCAGCATGGGCAGAGATTATTTTTCGCTATTTTACCTGTACACTGCGCTATAAGAAACAAGAGATTGAATTTACGGCTAACAAAGGTATGATGCGCATCTTTATTGGCACTTTGTTTATATTCAACTTAAAGGAGGCGAAGTTCGATGGCCTTTGTCGTTACTGATAATTGTATTTTATGCAAATATACTGACTGCGTGGCGGTATGCCCTGCTGATGCCTTTTATGAAGGACCAAATTTTTTAGTAATTAGTCCTGATGATTGCATCGACTGTGATTTGTGTCCTGTTGAATGCCCTGCTGACGCTATTTTCCAAGAAGATGACGTACCCGAAGATCAAAAAGAATTTATTGAACTCAATGCTGAACTATCAAAAATATGGCCCAGAATTACTGAACTAAAACAGGCCTTAAATGATGCAAAAAAGTGGGACGGTGTCAGCGACAAAATTCAATATTTAGACCTAGATGAAAAACAAGAATAAAACGATAACCAGCTAACAATAAAATATTCCTCATTTGCACTGCACTCTAAACCATAGCGACTATACTAAAATAGATTAAACAAGTTATGGGGACAAACTATGTGGCAGTGTATCCAACAGGCCATTAGTGTTGAAACAGGCAAAGAATTTATTATTTCTGATAAAGAAACAATCTCTTTAGATTCTGCAAATTTATCTAATAACAATATTGACCACCCCTTAAATTTATCATTTAAAGTCACTGATGGTGACCGTTGCTTTTTTGTTAAAATAAACCGTAAAGAATGTTTAATTAATTTTCAAGCTGAAGCTTACTCACTAAAACAACTAAAAACCTTAACACAGCTTGCTTGCCCTAATGTTACAGCCATTGGCATAAGCTTAGATAAGAGCTTCTTAGTACTAGACTATATAGACTTTAACAAAGCTAAACCTGTGCTTTGGTATCAACTAGGCCAGCAACTAGCACAAATGCACTTCGAAACCCAACACGGTCAATTTGGCTGGCAGCATGACAACTTTATCGGCAATACTATTCAGCCAAATCATTGGAGCAGTAACTGGACAACTTTTTTTGCCAATCAGCGTATTGCTTGGCAACTACAACTGCTTTCTGAACGATCAATTATATTAGGTGATATCGATCACATTAGCCAAGTTTGCCACGACGTATTATTACATCACCAAGTAACACCTTGCTTAGTTCACGGTGACTTATGGCAAGGCAACACCGGTTTCACCAATGATACAGCGATGATATTTGATCCCGCTTGTTATTATGGTGATCGCGAGGTAGACATCGCCATGACAGAATTATTTGGCCAATTTCCCGACGATTTTTATCATGGTTATCAAGCTGAGTATCCTTTAGATGACGGCTTTGAACGAAGAAAGATTGTTTATAATTTTTACCATGTGCTTAATCACGCAAATATTTTTGGTGGCGTTTATATTGAACAAGCCAAAGCATTGGTTACACGTATTATGTCGTTACCATTACATTAAATTTTCATACTAAAACACATTAACATAGATATTGGTTATAGAATTTAGGAGGAAACATGACAAATAAACTCAGCGAAAAACGTATCAGTTGCCCCCATTGCGCTCATCACCTACATACAAGTATTGATGCCTCAGCAGGCGACCAAAATTATTATGATGAATGCCCAGCTTGCTGTAAGGAAATTCATTACGATTTACATATTGATGAATACCGACAAGTAATTCAGCTAACCGTAACGAGCGATGACGAACAAATATTCTGAGTACACTAAATAAAGACCAATAAAGTGATGCAACATTATATTTTGTCGCTCATTTTATTGCTTGTTTGTTCAACATATCTCAACTATTATGCGCTAAACAACCTCGTATTCATCCTTAAAACATTCCCTTTTTTGGTTTGCTAAAATTAGATATTAATGAATTTATCTGCCTTTCTTCTTCGTAGTAAAAGTTTATTAAAACTAACCTACCCTATTTTAATTGCACAGCTAATTCAAAATTTAATGGGCTTTGCCGATATTGTTATGGCTGGTCATGTTAGCGCTACCGATCTTGCTGCTGTTGCAGTCGCTAATAGTATTTGGTTACCACTAATTTTAACTATATATGGTTTGATTATGGCACTGGCCGCGATAGTCTCTCAGCTAAATGGCGCCAAAAATTATAAACAAGTGGTGGAACAAACCTATCAAACGGCTTGGATTGCTTTAGCTCTCGGTATATTTCTTATTGGCTTATATTATTTCTTGACACCCATTATTGCCCCACTCGTTACCCTAGAGAATAACTTAGAGCCACTGATATTTGATTACTTAGAGTATATTGTTTGGGGTGCGCCAGGATACTGTTTATATTTAGTTTTAAGAAACTACTCCGAAGGGCTCTCATATACTAAACCCACCATGATCATTAGTATTATTGGGTTATTGATTAATATTCCTGCCAATTATATTTTTATTTACGGAAAGTTTGGTTTACCTGCTTTAGGTGGCGCAGGTTGTGGTGTCGCTACCGCGATTGTTTATTGGGCTATGTTTATCAGCATGATTATTTATTGTTACCGCTCAAAAATACTAAATAAAGCCTATTTATTTAATACCTTTTACTTACCTAACATAGTAGAAATAAAACAAATTCTTGCCTTAGGTATTCCAATCGCTTTATCGCTATTATTTGAAGTAAGCCTTTTTGCTATTGTTGCTATTATTTTAGTACCCTTTGGTACACAAGTGGTTGCGAGTCATCAAGTTGCTTTAAACTTTACAGGGCTAATTTTCATGGTGCCATTAAGCATTGCGATGGCGACAACAATCAAAGTGGGTTATGCTATTGGCAATAAAGACTATCAACAAGCTAAAGAGTATAGCTTCTACTCTATTATTCTTGGTTTAATGCTCGCTTGTTTTACCGCATTAACTACCGTGTTATTTAGAGAAGAAATAGCAGGGTTTTATAGTATAGATCCCCCGGTAATAAAACTTGCGGCAAGTTTAATGTTACTCGCTACCGTTTATCAATTTTCAGATACTATTCAAGTGGTTTGTGCGGGCGCATTACGAGGTTATAAAGACACAAAATCGATATTATACATTACCTTTGTTTCTTATTGGTTAGTCGGTTTTAGCGTAGGTTTACTATTAGGCATTACCGACTGGATTGTGCCTAAAATGGGACCTTATGGCTTTTGGATAGGTTTTATTATTGGTTTAACAACCGCTGCTATTCTACTTGCTTGGCGTTTATTGGTAATACAAAAGCGTATTAAAAATAATAACAATAAAACGATAACGAGCCTACCTGTTTAAAAGCATGAAATAACAACGATTCGTGGTTTTTATAAGCAACAGAGTACAATAGGTAATAAAACTACTTGCAAGCTTATAAAGCAAAAGCTAGTATAGCGCCAGTTGAATTTCAACGACCAATTTGCTCGCTTAGCTCAGTTGGTTAGAGTACTTGCATGACATGCAAGGTGTCACAGGTTCGAGTCCCGTAGCGAGCACCATATACAGGCTTCAATAGAACCTAGAAGACCCGTAAGACCTTATAAACTAGGTGTTACGGGTTTTTTATTGCCTATAACGTCCAATGCAGCCTAATGACATCCAGTAAAAAAAGCGGTATCGTAAGCGGTACTGGTTTCAATTACACCATATTTAGATCTAAATTAACGGACTCGATTAAAAACTTTAGACGTTTTATTAATAAGAAATACTAAAAATATAAACGTAATACGGTTTCAGCCACACAAGCTAAACGCTTACTGTTTTCAACTTCAATACTCACTTCATTAACAACTTCAATACTACGCTTCATAGGTACTAAGTTGACTAATTTAATACTGGCCCTAACACGCGTACCTGCTTTAACAGGGTAAGGAAAGCGTACTTGATTTAAACCAAAATTAATAACCATCTTGGCTTCTGGGTATGGGTTATTATCTAAATCAACTGAGTTAGTTAATTTTGGAATTAATGCTAAGGTTAAAAAACCGTGAGCTATGGTCGCTTTAAATGGCGATTCTTTCGCCGCTCGTACAGGATCTGTGTGTATCCACTGATTATCACCAGTTACCTCTGCAAATTGGTCAATACACTCTTGCTCTACCGAGTGCCATTCGCCTATATAAGTTACGATATCTATTTTTTCAAGTAGGCTCTTATACGTTTTTTCAGCCTCAGGTATTTGTATCAATACCTCCTCTGGCTTACTTTCTTCTGCGTCAACGGGACTAAATTGAGAGAACCAGGGATTATTCAGAGTATTTCTAAAAGGCATTGTGATTTTATTATTGAATAAATCAGATAAGTTTTTAAACTTTGGCTCTAACTTAGCGATAAACTGATCATTTTGATTTTGTAAATTTCTTTTTTTTTCTCTAATAAACTCTATAACTTTCATACAACAGCCTTAGCGTATTTCAATCAGCACAAGTGGCAATGATAGTTAGGCTTAAACGGATAATTAAGCCTAACTTAAATCTCGCGATTAATCTTCTACGCGAACACCCCAAACATCATGTTCGTCAGCATGAATAATTTGTACCCAGATTTGATCTCCAGGCTTAGCATCAAAGTCATCAGACAAGTACACTTTACCATCAACTTCTGGTGCGTCCATATAAGAACGCCCTACAATACCAAGACCACTCACTTCATCAACTAGAATTAAGTACTCTTGACCAATGCGTGCTTGTAATTTATCGGCACTGATTTTTGCTTGTACTGCCATAAATCGTTGAAGCCTGTCTTCCATTACTTCATCAGAAACATGACTTGGTAATTCATTCGCAGTAGCACCTTCAACAGGTGAGTATTTAAAACAGCCAACTCGGTCTAATTGGGCTTCTTCTAAAAATTCGAGTAACTCTTGGAACTCTTCTTCAGTTTCACCCGGGAAACCAACAATAAAGGTAGAACGAATAACTAACTCAGGACAAATTTCACGCCATTTAGCTATACGTTCTAATACTCTGTCAGAGCTACCAGGACGTTTCATTAGTTTCAAAATACGTTTATTCGCATGCTGAAAAGGAATATCTAAATACGGTAGTATTTTACCTTCCGCCATCAGAGGTATGATTTTATCCACATGAGGATAAGGATATACATAATGCAGACGTATCCAAACGCCCTGCTTCGCTAATTCTTCACATAACTGCTGCATATGAGTCTTAACAGGCATACCATCCCAAAAGTCGGTTTTATGTTTAACGTCAACACCATAAGCAGAAGTATCTTGTGAAATAACTAATAGCTCTTTAACGCCAGCATCAACCAAGCGTTTTGCTTCGCCCAAAACATCGCCTACCGGACGAGAATCTAAATCGCCACGCATTGACGGAATAATGCAGAACGTACAGCGGTGGTTACAGCCTTCTGATATTTTTAAATAAGCATAATGTTTAGGAGTAAGCTTCACACCATGATCAGGTACTAAATCTATATGCGGGTTATACTTTGGCTTGGCAACATGCTCATGTACTTGAGCCAATACTTCATCATAAGCATGTGGTCCGGTAACTCCTAAAACATTAGGGTGAAGCTCAACAATTTCGTCTTTTTTTACACCTAAACAACCCGTAACCAAAACCTTACCATTTGCCGCTAACGCTTCTCCAATGGTATCTAAAGATTCTTGCACTGCACTATCGATAAAACCACAGGTATTAACTATCACTAGTTCAGCATCATCGTAACTATTCGTTACATCATAACCTTCTGTACGAAGTTGAGTAAGAATACGTTCGCTGTCGACAAGATTTTTGGGGCAGCCCAAACTGACAAACCCTACCTTTGCAGCGTGATTTGCATCTTGCAGACTGTTAGTTTTCTCAGCTAAAACCTTAACAGGTGTTTCAAGTGTTGTTGTTTTTTTTGCAATATTATCACTTGATTTATTCGTTGATTTAGTTGGTTTTTGTGGGTCAAATTGTTCTACGGTCATATTGCGCTCTACTGCTTAAACTGGCTTCAAACCAATAGGTTAAAGCGTCATAAGGATGGTTTAACTGCCTTGATTGCATTCAACATCATTGCTTAGGAGTTATTTAATGCGCAAGATTATACAGGATTGTTTGGCTGCGTGAAATGAAGATTAATAAAACAGGTAATATAATTAGTGTCACTATTTTATTGTTATTCACAACCAATAAAGCAAAATATTACAATACATTTTAGTTTAAAATTTTTTACGCAACAACAGAATAAAAAATTCCCCCAACAAACTAAAATACAAGGACTCTATTTTCTTAGCCATTACTTGACCACTTCAATGCATAAAATTTTATGGGATGTATTACAAAAAAACTAAGCCCCGAGTAGATAATAGCTTAGCTTTTTCGTACAAATTAACCTTATATATTCGATACTTGTAAAGCACGGGCTTGATGCAGTTTTTTGTAACTTTCAATCAGTTTTTGGTGTTTATCCAAACCTTCAAGTTTCATACTGGTTGGTGTTAAGCCATGGAATTTAACTTCACCAAATACCGAGCCAACTACTTGTTCCATATTTTCTTCGCCGAACATTCGTTTGAAGTTACACATATAATCGTCGAGTTCCATCTCTTCGTCTATAGTGACTTCAAGTACAGCGTGAATTGCTTGGTAAAACAAACCGCGTTCAACGGTATTGTCGTTGTATTGTAAAAACTCTGCGACTAATTCAATAGCATCTTCAAGTGCACCTAACGCTAAACAAATAAGAATTTTCAATTCGAGAATAGTTAATTGTCCCCACACAGTATTTTCGTCGAATTCAATACCAATTAAGGTTTTAATATCAATGTAGTTATCTTGCTGACTATCCTCTAATCGTTCGAATAAACTTGTTAATTCTTCATCCGTTAATCGATGAAGGTTTAAAATATCTTCGCGGTAGTCTAGTGACTTATTGGTATTGTCCCAAATAAGATCTTCAACGGAGTACACTTCAGAGTAATCAGGTACTAAGATGCGACAAGCCGTAGCGCCAAGTTGATTAAACTCGGCAATATACACTTCTTTACCTAAGTCTTTTAAAATGGCCATTAAACTAGCATTTTCTTCTTCATTGGTACCAGAAAAATCCCATTCGACAAATTCGTAATCGTGCTTGGCACTAAAGAAGCGCCACGAAACAACACCGGTTGAGTCAATAAAGTGGTCAACAAAATTTTCAGGCTCTGTTACCGCCATACTGTTAAAAGTAGGTTTAGGTACGTCATTAAGGCCTTCAAAACTTCGACCTTGTAATAATTCAGTTAAGCTACGTTCAAGTGCCACTTCAAAACTTGGGTGTGCACCAAATGAAGCAAATACGCCACCCGTTTTGGGGTTCATCAAGGTAACGCACATTACAGGGAATTTTCCGCCTAACGAGGCATCTTTTACCACCACAGGGAATCCCTGCTCTTCTAAACCTTTAATGCCAGCTAAAATACTTGGGTATTTAGCGATAACCTCTTTAGGTACATCGGGTAAAACAATTTCTTCTGCAATGATTTGTTTTTTAACCGCGCGTTCAAAAATTTCTGACAAACATTGCACCTGCGCTTCTGGCAAATTATTGCCCGCACTCATACCATTACTTAAAAACAAATTTTCAATTAAATTTGAGGGAAAATAAACCGTTTCACCATCAGAGTGACGCACATAAGGAATTGAACAAATACCTCGCTCCGCCATACCTGAATTAGTATCTATCAAGTTTGAGCCACGTAACTCATCATCTGGGTTGTAAATAGCTAGGCAATAGTCATCTAAAATCCCACTAGGTAGCGCATCATCTTCGCAAAGTTTAAACCACTTTTCATTGGGGTAATGCACAAAATCACTGTTGGCAATGTCAGTACCAAAGAATTGATCGTTATAAAAGAAGTTACAGTTAAGGCGCTCAATAAATTCACCCAGTGCTGAGGCAAGGGCACTTTCTTTCGTTGCACCTTTACCGTTGGTAAAACACATAGGTGATGCCGCATCACGAATATGCAGTGACCAAACATTAGGTACAATATTACGCCATGACGATATTTCTATTTTCATGCCAAGATCAGCCAAAAGCCCTGACATATTGGCAATAGTTTCTTCTAATGGTAAATCTTTACCTAAAATATAAGTGCTAGCACCACCTTCAGGCTGTTGCATCAACATGGCTTGAGCATCTTCCTCAAGGCTTTCAACAGTCTCAACTCTAAACTCCGGGCCGCTTTGCACAACTTTTTTCACCGTGCAGCGCTCTATTGAACGTAAAATGCCTTTTTTGTCTTTTTCAGAAATACTCTCAGGCAATTCAACCTTAATTTGGAAAATTTGGTTATAGCGGTCTTCAGGGTCAACAATGTTATTTTGCGATAGCCTAATATTATCAGTCGGAATATCACGAGAGTTACAATAAACCTTAACAAAATATGCTGCACACATTGCCGATGACGCTAAGAAATAATCAAAAGGTCCCGGTGCTGAGCCATCACCTTTATAACGAATAGGCTGATCAGCGATGACACTAAAGTCGTCAAACTTGGCTTCAAGTCTTAGGTTGTCGAGAAAGTTAACTTTGATTTCCATTGAATAATTTCCACAGTTATTTACTGCCCATCGGCGGCTTAATATTTAATGGCGCTAATTATCGTTTTTTTTACCGCAATAGTCTTGGCTTAATTAACAAAATAGGAGAATTAGGAAAAATAGGTGTTTTTAGGGGAGGAGCCGTTACGGGATTAGCTTAATTTTTATTTAAAAAAAACAATAAAACTGATCCATTAATCAGTCTTATTGCTATTTAGTTTCATTAATATAATTAAATATGGCAGCAGTTAACGACTCCCATAAACTGGACTTTATAACTTACATATCCCAATGTTCAACAATTTTATTAATATTATTGTCTACACGCCATAAGTCAATAGTCACCAAATTCCCTTCACCTGTGCCCAAAAACGTCCAAACAATATCCTTTTCAGCCAACGTCAAAAAGATAACTACCGGCAAAACCCCACCAGAAACAAAACCAAACAAAGCACCACTACCGTTAGCAACCCAAAGGTTATGTTGTAGGTAGTTTGGATCGACTAACTCTTCAATTAAATCGAGGTTTTTGTTATTAAACAAATCTGAATAAAACTCGCTAACCATGATTTTGTTTTCTTCTTCGATAGCTATATCATTATTTGCTTGTGTATTAGCCGGGTATATATATAAATCACTAAAAACAGAATTACCACTTACTGAGCTGCTAGGTGCCCCTCCTTTCTTATCCCAATGCTCAACAATCATGCCATCTGTTAACTTAAACAAATCCATTATCTTATTACCTGTAAACTCATCGTTAACATCTTCTGCATAATGCCAATGTACGGCAACATAATCACCATCGGCAACGATATGTTTAATGGTTGCAATATGATTTGGGTTTTCTAAAGCCATTGTATCAAAGTATGCTTTTTGACCAGTAATGCCTGCCGTAATCCCCCTGTTATGTTGGATAAAATCTTCAGCATACAAAGAATCAACCAATCCCGTATTTAAGCTGTTGATTACATCGTTATATATTTGTTCAATCACAAACTTATTCGTTTCTTCGCAGCTTACTGTCGAGCACGATTGAGCGTTTCCTGGTGCTGGTTCTACAGTAGGTTCATCTACAGTTACATCAGGCTCATCCACAGTTACAACAGGTTTATCTATAATTACTTCAGGTTCATTATTACCACCACTACCACCACAGGCGGTAACACCCAATAACAATATGATAGTTACAAGTTTACGTATGCTCATTTAACTTCCTTTTTTTAAATTTTATTTTTTATAAATAACGAATAATGCGATATTTTTTTATACAACAAAAACGAACCACAACGTTATCGATAAGTTGTGTTTATTAATGTTATTGCGAAAAACGATTTCACAACCAGATTTTGTGTTACTGTGTTACCAAAATACATAATAAAAAAATAAAATTAATCTCATGGTTTTATTTAATTTAAATTCAATAGGTTACGCGGATTGTCAAATAAAAACTTTACAGAGAACTTTAGCTTTAGTGAGTTTAAAGCTATCCCCAAAGCAAATTTATTAATAAAAAAATCACGAGAAAAACGTATTGAACCTAAAGTGATGTCTTTGTTAATTTTGCTCGCGAGTAAACATGGTGATGTTGTTACTCGACAAGAAATTTTAGATAGCCTATGGCCAAATATGGTTGTTGGTGATGAAGTTATTTCCCAGCTTATCTATTCATTACGAAATGCTTTAGCTGATGATGCTAAAAACCCACAATATATCGAAACAATTTCCAAAAAAGGTTACCGATTTATAGCTGAGGTCAATGCAGTTGAAAGTGAGGTTAAGGGAGACACAAGTATTAGCGCAGAGTTAACGACCAACCCCCTTACTAATTCAAAAAAAATGAGCTTGAAAAATAAATGGCTGGTAAGTAGCGGCTTAACGGTACTCATTGGTTTTATTGCTTGGTTTATCAGCAATCTTTTTTTACAAAATAACGTCAATGCGTTAACGGTTAAAAACATTTTACCCGTCACGAAAAGTATGGGTGTTGAAGGTGACTTTAGTTTTCATGAAAGTCATCAAAAAATGGTTTATGTGCATTCCCAAGACCCGTACGTTGACCTTTACCTGAAAGTATTAGGGGAAAATAAATCACAACAACTGACTAACGATGAATGGATTGAGTCATCCCCTCTGTGGATAGACGCTGAAACACTTGTTTATATTCGTAAGAAAGCAAACCTGTATCAAATTATTCGTCACCAGTTAAAAAAAGAGACTGAAATTCTTTATGAATCTCAACATTATATTTTTAATTTAGCGATAAAGACAGATGAAGAATCTGCGATAAGTTTCATTGAATATGACAAGTATCAACATGGTAAATTAACAGAAATCAAATCATTAAGTTTACTTAACAATAAAGTCAGCTATTTACATGACTCCGTACTTAATTTACCAATCAATACACGGTATCAAGTATATTCTTTAGACGGTCAACGCCTTTATCTATACGACAACAGTAATAGAGTAAAAAAAGTGCTATCTTTAGCACTGAAAAGTAATCAATACACGACAATTACTCAAGAATTCACATGGATTCATCACATCGCGTTGTTTGATTCAGAACACTTACTCATTTCAGGTCAATTATCGGCAACCCGAGGTATTTGGCTGTTAAACATAAATGACCATTCTATTAAGAGCATACTACCGACCTCTGGTGATCAAAAAGTTGTTCGGGCACTCTTAAATCAAGGACAAATTTATTACGCTACTTACAAAACGTCTTCTAATCAGTTTATCGCCGATATAAAACAGCAAACGTTAGATCCGTTACCAGAACTAAATAGTGGTGCCTACGAATTTCATGGCATTTTCTCAAAAGATAATAAAACTATTTATTTTGTGTCAAATCGCACAGGGTATTATGAAATTTGGTCCTATGATGCTAATACGCAGACAACCAAACAAGTAACTCAATTACAAGCCAATTTTATATACAGGCCGGCTTTATCAAATAAAGAAGACCTCTTTGCTGTGGTATACAACAAAGGAGAATTAACGTTAGCAATAATTTCACTAAAAACAGGAAAGCCCGTTAACGAAAAAAACATTCCCAGTATGAAATTCCCATTAACATGGAGTCAAGACGATAAAAGCATTTATATTAGTGAGCACAACAAGCAAGTGAATATATACCAGTACAATAGCACTACGCTAGAGCCTAAGTTAATACAAACTCACGCAGGGCTTTTTGCACAAGAGAGCGCCGATGGTGAAAAGCTGACATTAGTCGACTATAAAGCAGGTGGTTTAATTAACAAAAACTTAACTACAGGAAAAATAACGAAATTAAATAACTCAATTGCTAACCTAGAGTCTTTATCCCCTGGAGTTCTGGAAACCATTGAACAATCTATTTTTGTAGTAGAAAGCAATGGTGCAGCAAGAAAAATACAAAAATACAGCAGAGAAAATGATGAACAAAAAACGTCAGGCACGTTGTTAATGGCTTTACCTGACTCGTCTCGAGTAACGGACTTTAATCTTGATGGTAGTAAAGCTATTTTTTCCAAAAACAGTCCGCCAGAGGGCGATATTATGACAATAAAATTAGGGAGTTAACAACGAGAGTGTCTGACTAAAAGGTTATATAGTTAATTAAAATAGTACGCGCATTGACCTTGATACTTAAATTCAAGAACGGTTAATGTGCTTTATTTTCACTTAACAAACTCACTTTCCAGTAAATAAAACATCTTCTCGGCTATCTAACCACAATGATTGTTTAGCCATCACTTTGGTAAACATCGAACTTTGTAAGTAGTTATTAAGCCACTGCCTTACATTGGGGTAAGGTGACTGTAAATACCATTGGCGCTCTATTCGGGCAAACTGCCTGATAAAAGGCAACAGGGCAATATCAGCTAAACTTTCTTTATCTGACATTAAGAATAAATGCCTAGTTAAACGCTGCTCTAATTTTTTAATGTAAACCTCACAATTTTCTCTGTGCTCAAGTAGGTCATTTTCTCGATAACGCTTTGCGCATTTGTATTGCTCTAAACAAGACTTAAAGTCATGATCAAATTCATTAATTAATTGAAGCATCTCAGGTAGAGTATTAGTAATATGGTTATGCAGCAAGTCATCTGGATCGGTTTCTTTTAAAGCCCACAACATCACCTCTAAGCTTTCATCAATAACAGTGCCGTCAGTTAATACCAAAACAGGTACAGTAGCCTTTGGAGATGCCGCTATCATTTCTGTAGGTTTATTACTTAGCACCAAATCACGTAACAATATTGTCTGTTTGGATTTAAAAATCGCTATTCTGGCACGCATGGCATAAGGGCAATTTCTTAGCGAATAAAGAATCGGTAATGTTTTAGCTCCATCACTGTTTTTATTGACGTTTTCGTTCATTGTTATCTAGGTTCCGACAATACTCTTACTATTTACCTATTTTAACGGTATTCATTAGCAAAATATATCGGTAAAATCCCCCTCTTTGAAATTTAACTGCCTAGTCACTGGCATTTAGTATATAAATGAGTTGTATAAATGAGTCCTAAAATTGAATTATTAGCGCCCGGTGGCGATATCGATGCGATAAAAGCAGCAATTATTGCTGGCGCAGATGCCGTTTACTGTGGTTTAGATACTTTTAATGCGCGAAATCGTGCTGCTAATATTTCATTTGATGAACTCGTCGGTATTATTCGACTGGCGCATCAGTACGAATGCCAGATTTTTCTAACGTTAAACATTATCATTTTAGAACGTGAATTTAAGTCGCTGGCTAAATTATTAAGTAAACTCGCGAATACCGCACTTGATGGCGTTATAGTGCAAGATATAGGACTACTTTATGTGCTTAAAAAGCACTTCCCGACCCTTGATATTCACGCATCTACCCAGTTAACCACACATAATATTGGTCAAATTCCTTTTCTAAAAAAATTAGGTGCATCGCGTGTTAATTTATCTAGAGAAATGAATTTAAAAGAGATCTCTGCCGTAACGGCGGTGGCTCATGAGCAAGGCGTACTTACTGAAGTATTTGTACATGGTTCATTATGTGTGGCTTTCTCGGGGCTGTGTTATTCAACTTCTGCTAGTGTTGGTAATTCAGGTAATCGAGGGCGTTGTAGCCAAGCTTGTCGTGAAGAGTACGAAACCACACCATCTGGTAATAACTTTCCACTAAATATCAAAGATAACTCTGCATTTTTTGACTTACCGAAATTAATTGAAGCTGGCGTCCACTCCTTTAAAGTGGAAGGCCGTATCAAAGGTGCGAGTTATGTGCATACGGTGATTGATAGCTTCCGTAAACAAATTGATGGTTTTGTTGAAACGGGCGAACTCCTTGAAGATGGTGAGCGACTTTATAAAGTATTTAATCGTGATTTAACCAATGCTTTTTTACGTGGTGACTTAAACCAGTCAATGTTCATTGAGAATCCGCGTGATAATTCAAAATATCATGCCGTTGATCAAAGTAATGCTATTTCTGTTGTACAAATTCATGAAGTTGAAGAAAAGCTTAGCAGTGAAAAAGAACAAATAAATATTAATGTGCAAGATAAAATAAAACATTTAAGCATAGAAAAACGTCCGCTAACATTAACCTTTAGTGGCGAAATTGGTAGTCCATTAACGGTAACCATTGTGAGCGAAAATTTCGCTATTGGCGAACTAAGCTTAGAAGAAAAAACATCAATTTTTCAGTCAACTAGCATGTTAATGTCAAGTGAGAAAAACTGTATTGATAAAAGTGCTATTGAAAAACGTTTTAAAAGTTTTAGTAATGCTGAGTTTAATTTAACCGAACTAAATACTGA
>JAWSUX010000614.1:0-2272 GCA_033852215.1 Colwellia sp.
AGTGAAAGTGCCTTTTTCGCCGTTTTAGTGATCGCGGTTGAATCACAACCATTAGCGAAAGCAACACTGTCGATGCAGGCATATATACTCTCTTCATTAACTTGTATTACTTTAGATAGTGGTTTAACAACAAAAGCGCCTGCGCCCTCGCCTACTAACCATTCATTTGACGTTTGATTATTATCGACAGCGTTACGGGTATTAATGTTACCGCTACTTACCTTACCAAAGTGCTGTCGTAAGGTAATATTTTCAACCGAGCCAGCCAAATCTACTGAGGCAATAATAACGGCATCGATATCAGAGGTTTGAAATAAATTCTCTGCTAATTCAACGCAGCGATATACCGAATTTTCCTCTGCTGAAAGCGTAATAGCAGGTCCAGAAAAATCCCATAAAGCTGAAATTCTAGACGCCATAATATTACCAATGAAAGAGGTATATTGATTAAGCTGTGCAGCAAAAGCGACACCATCTTTGGCGATATTTGTTAAGGTTTCTCGTTGTTCGTTTGAAAGAACAACCCCTTGTTGTAATAAACTTTCTTCAATTTGCGTGCTTAGGTTTACTCGCCCGCGGTATTGATGCAGCTCTAACTCAAGCCCCATGGCAACGAGAACAGCAACATTACTACCTTCTTTAAGACCTGCATCTTTAGCGGCATTATCTGCTACTTTCATCATCATTAACTGTTGTGGAATAAGACAGTCTTGTTCATTGGGTGGTACTTTAAAGCGTAAAAAATCTATATCAAAGTTTTCAACGTAGCCGCCTTTAGGGGCTTTATCTAACTGCAGTGCTTTCATCACCTCAGTATTTTTTTCAATACCTTTCCAACGTTTACTCGGTAATTCTCTAAAAGTATTGTCGTTATTTTTAATAAGTGTTTCAAAACTCGCTAAGTCTTTGGCACTGCCAAAATGTGCGTCCATACCGATAATCGCTAATGACTCACGTGTTTTTGCTTTAACCGTAATAGGCGCTAACGTTTGGCTAGGCTGTTGTAAAACCAAATGCGCATTAGAGCCACCAAAACCAAATACACTAACACCTGCCGTTCTTGCTTTACTTGTATTAGCCTTTGCGCTAGTGCTTGCTTTAGTATTTAAAGGGGTCGGCCAAGCAATGGTTTCTGTCGGCATTTGTGCGCCACCTAAATAACCTTTTTTAGAGCTTAAGGGCTCATTTAAGTTAATAGTGGCTGGGATTTTTGCTTGGTTAAGTGCCCAAATAGCTTTTGTCATACCCGGCATACCAGCTGCTGTAAGTAAATGACCTAAATTTGATTTTACTGAGCCAAGCAAAGGTTTGTTATTATTTTCTCTAGGAAAGCGACTAAAAAAAGTATCCATTGAGCCAAGCTCAACGTTATCCCCTTTTGGGGTTCCAGTGGCGTGACATTCAATGTAATCAACATCACGAGGATCCACAGCGGCATCTTCATAAGCACGTTCGTAAACTAAAACTTGGCCTTTGGTATTTGGACTCAGTACAAACTCACCTTTACCGTCATTAGACAACGCACCACCTTTAATAATGGCGTGAATTTTATCTCCGTCACGTACGGCATCACTATGGCGCTTAAGCACCATCATGCCTGCGCCTTCACCGGCAAATAAACCTTGGGAGTTTTTATCAAATGGGGCGTGAATATTGTTTGCTGGGTACGCTTGAAAAATGGAAAATCCCATATTAACAAACATGGGATCAGCACCTGATACCGCGCCAGCTAACATCATGTCAGCTTTACCTGTATGCAAGTAATCGCAAGCCAGTTTTACCGAATAACAGCTTGATGCACAAGCTGCATCAAGCGCAAAGTGTGTACCACCTAAACCTGCAGCTTTAGCTAATAATGCTGCAGGATAACCGGCAACTAAAGCATTATCTGCATGCACGTTAGTTGTTGCTATGTCGGTATCAGAGAAATGACTTAACTGAAAATCTTTATGCAGACACTCTTTTAATGCATCGTCGACAACTTGGTGATAAAGCGGCATAAACAAGTGATTAGATGATTTTGTTGGAAAAGATAAATTTCCTAAAATAACACCACAGTTATCAAGCTTTTCACTGCCCCAATAACCGGCATCCGTTAATGCTTGTTGCGTCACGTATAGTGCCCACTGATTCAAATCGTCTAACTGATTAAGATAATCTGCGCTTAACTC
Organism: Colwellia sp.; assembly: GCA_033852215.1. Taxonomy (GTDB): domain Bacteria; phylum Pseudomonadota; class Gammaproteobacteria; order Enterobacterales; family Alteromonadaceae; genus Colwellia. The sequence goes on from JAWSUX010000614.1 coordinate 2,172, forward strand.
ATTTTTTTGACTGTTTTTGTTAACAAAAGCACTCGCATCAAAAGTAAAGTCACGAATATAACCACCATGAACACAGTAAAACTTATCAGTATCACCTTTTT
>JAWSUX010000163.1:0-1159 GCA_033852215.1 Colwellia sp.
ATCGTCCAGCCCTGCCATTTTCTTTTTTCTCGCCATACTGGCTGATTTAGTATCATCTTGTTTAAATAAAGCCATCGCTATTTTTCGCATAATATTGAAAACTAACGGACCTTGCTTTTTTCTTATACGTGATTCATCTTCTCTAAACGTCATATCTAGCACCCAATGCATACTTTCAACTTGCCAGTGACTCCGCACTGCGTGTAATGATTGCTCCGCATTTAGCCCTAACGAGCTGATATACAAACGAGTTTCCTCGGTATCCTTACCCGTACTTTTATCATGAACTTGTGCATGGATTTTTATAATGCTTTTTAAACCCGTCCATTGGTAGGCTTTAGCTAACCAGCCTTTATTCACTAAGAGTTGGTGGCAGGTACGTGTTTCAATGCGACCATGGCCTGTATTGATTTCGGTGTGCTTGGCATAATTATCTTCTGAAAGACCTTCTCGTTCATTTTTATGCCACCATGCTTCTAATTCAGCCTGCATGCCAGAATGATTACCTTTAAGCGCTAGAATATAATCCGCTTTTTGTTTAATGATTTGCTCTGCTATCGTTTTTTGACACCCCATCGCATCAAGAGTAATGATGCTGTTTTCGATATCCAACATCGTTAATAGCTCTGGGATAGCGGTAATTTCATTGCTCTTTTCACTGACGGCTGTTTGCCCTAAAACTAATTGATGCTGGCAACTCCAAGCANNTGACCGTATGGAGAGCATTTCTTCTATCTTTGGTTGTAAATGAGCGTCGAGCGGTTTTGCCATCAATAGCAATTACATCACAGCCTGTCACTTTGACCAAAGAAGATATCCAGGACTGAAAAGCATGCTCTATCTCATCTGCCTTTAAACGGCAGATAACCCTAGCAATTGTATCATGTCGAGGTATACCCGCTTTAAAATCTCGATACTTGCGTAACCAATCAAGTTTCAAATGACCAAAGTCTTCAATATCCTCCCAGCCTTCAGCCCCAGATAATACGGCGCTAATAGCCAATAAAAGGATATCGAGTAAGTTATGTTTTTTACAGCGCTCAATACGTGGATCGGCTATTGAATCAAAATGTTTTAGAAAAGTAGTCGTCATGTGAATAAATCAAAGCTTAATTAGGCCGTAATTTGATCACAGCTACCTGAATTATTCAATTTATAA
>JAWSUX010000615.1:0-1204 GCA_033852215.1 Colwellia sp.
TGTTACGCACTGAACAACGACAAAAAGAGGTTATTTAATGAACATTCATATTAACGGAAAAGCTTACTCGTTAGATCATGAAGTACATATTAGTGTCAGTTCAGCATTAACATTACATTTTATTGAACAGCAACAAAGTACTTTTGCGGTAGCGCTTAACGGTGATTTTGTTGGTAAAGAAGATTACGACACCACCCTAGTAAAAAATGGCGATAGCCTTGATGTGCTGTTGCCAATACAGGGAGGTTAACGGTAATGTCGCTTAATATTTACGGACAAAAGCTTAATAGTCGTTTACTTATTGGTAGTGCACTTTATCCATCACCACAAGTGATGAAAGAGGCAATACTCGCCAGTGGCTCACAAGTGGTCACTCTCTCGCTAAAACGTCAAAATCCAGCAGAACAAGCGGGTCAACAAATATGGCGTTATTTGCAAGAGGCTGTGTCAGAAGTAAATGGTTACTTACTGCCTAATACCGCGGGTTGTAAAACGGCAAAAGAAGCGGTGACACTAGCCAAAATGAGTCGAGAAATTTTTCAAACGGATTGGCTCAAACTAGAAGTGATTGGTGATGATTACAATTTACAACCTGATCCTATTGAGTTACTCCATGCCGCAGAGCAGTTAATAAACGATGGTTTTAAAGTATTACCGTATTGCACGGATGATCTCGTTTTGTGCCAGCGACTGTACGATTTAGGCTGTCAGGTGATCATGCCTTGGGCATCGCCAATAGGTACAGGCAAGGGCTTGATGAATCCTTATAACTTAGAAACTATTCGTTTACGTTTACCTGACGCAACCTTGATTTTAGATGCTGGCATTGGCAAACCATCGGATGCTTGTTTAGCGATGGAAATGGGTTATGACGGCATATTACTCAATAGCGCTGTTGCGTTGGCAGATAATCCAGTATTGATGGCAAAAGCCTTTGGCCAAGCACTACAAGCAGGTGAGCAAGGGTATGTGGCAGGTATAATGCAGCAAAGACAAACGGCTCACCCGTCAACGCCTACACTTGATACGCCTTTTTGGCACCAGAATTAAATAACTTATTGCTGTAATGCCAAATTAAGGCGTCAAAAGTACTCATTGACTAGCGTCAACTCCGTGCTATTTCCTTGTAATTGGACATTACAACTTCAAGTAATGTAATTCATATTATCGTTATTGAATTAAAAGAAGATTAAATTAATGACAG
>JAWSUX010000616.1:0-2131 GCA_033852215.1 Colwellia sp.
GCAATTGAAGAAGGTTGTCCGCTAGAAGATTTAACATTGGCTCAGTTACAAGAATTTAGTAATAAAATTGAACAAGATGTTTATCAGCATTTATCTATTGAATCGACTTTAGATAAACGCGAAGCGCTTGGTGGTACTTCTCGTGCGCAAGTTGAACAGGCTATGGCTAATATTCAATCAGGCGAACGTGAAATACTTAATGAAAATGTTGTTGGTGCACCGGGTAAACAGCAAATTAAAGTGGCATTAAAACAAGTTAAGCAACGTTTGAATGCGCAACGTGCCGCGGCAATGTCAGTGCGAAGAGCGCGTATGTCTGATGTCGATACAATCTTTCAGCAAGTGACTTATTGGGCTAATAAAGGTGAAATATTACCGCGTAGTCGAGATAACATTATTTATGATATTCAAAACTTTGTTGTTGCTGAACTTGATGGGCAAGTTGTTGGCTGTGCATCACTTTACATTTATCAAACAGGTTTGGCTGAAATTCGCTCAGTTGTTGTTGATGAAAGTATGCATAAAAAAGGTCAGGGTGAAGCGTTAGTACAGTACTTACTTGAGTTTGCTAATCAAATGGAATTACAGCAAATTATTGTATTAACCTACATACCAGCATACTTTAGTTCTTTAGGTTTCAATCTTATTGATAAAAGCTCACTTGCGAGTAATATTATTGAGGATAGTGAGCCGAGTGAAAATAAAGACCCGGCGGATGAAGTTGCCATGGAATATATTTTAAAATAATAAAAACCCCAAGCTTTACTTAACAGTGAAAGAAATATCAGATGGATAATAGCAACAAAAATTATGTGAAATGGTTTAGAAATGCCGCCCCTTATATTAATGCGCACAGAGGAAAAACTGTCGTATTGATGTTTGGTGGTGAAGCGGTATCACATCCAAATTTTGCCAATATCATTCACGATATTTCTTTATTGCGTAGTTTAGGTGTAAAGCTTGTCGTGGTACACGGTGCTCGTCCTCAAATTGAAGAGCGAATAGCGCAGCGAAATATACCAAGACGTGTAGAAAATAATATTAGGGTAACGGATGCACAGACCTTAGTTGCTGTTAAAGATGCGACAGGATCGTTGCGTTTACATATCGAAGCATTACTTTCAACAGGTTTAGTTAACTCGCCAATGTATGGCTCACAAATTCGTGTTAGTACGGGGAATTTTGTTGTAGCTATGCCGATGGGAGTGCGTGATGGTGTCGACTATAAATATACCGGTAGTGTGCGTAGAATAGACTCTGATGGCATTAATATGCAGCTTGATTATGGCTCTATCGTGTTGCTGTCACCTATTGGTTATTCTCCAACAGGCGAAGTATTCAATTTATCTTTAGAGGATGTTGCTGCGCAAACGGCAATTACTTTAAAAGCAGATAAACTTATTACCTTAACAGAAGATGATGGTTTATTAGACCAAGCTGGAGAGCTGATTAGAAGCTGTAGTGTTCGTACAGTTAAAACGTTATTAAATGAAAAAGATTGTCATGTTCGTCAGTTATTACTTCGCGCAATAATTCGAAGTGGTGAAAATGGCGTAGAGCGTTGTCATTGTGTTAGTTATCAAAGTGATAGTTCTTTATTACAAGAGTTATTTACTCGAGATGGTGCAGGCACCTTAATTGCCCAAGATCATAAAGAACATATACGCACAGCCACAATAGATGACGTGGGAGGTATTCTTGAACTGATAGCTCCGATGGAAGCTGAAGGTATTTTAGTAAAACGATCGCGTGAACTACTTGAAATAGAAATTAACCAATTTATCGTTATTGAAAAAGAAGATGTCATTATCGCTTGTGCTGCACTATATCCTTATCCAGAATCAAAAAGTGGTGAGGTTGCTTGTGTTGTGACTCATTCTGATTATCGAGGTGGTCATAGAGCATTACGTTTATTAAATGCAGTGGAGAAAAAAGCTAAACAACAAAATTTAACTCAGCTATTTGTGTTAACCACGGTAAGTGCTCACTGGTTTCAAGAGCAAGGTTTTGTTGCGCAGCCAACTTCAGGTATACCTAAAGGTAAACAAAAAATGTATAATATTCAGCGTAACTCAAAAGTTTTCATTAAAACAATATAACTTGGAAATAACGCAGGTAACTTAGTTCACCT
>JAWSUX010000617.1:0-806 GCA_033852215.1 Colwellia sp.
ACCTTAAGTGAACGGCATTACTAGATAGCGGGCTTTTATTAAGAATTTAGTTTGCAATCAAAAACTGATTACCAACCCGTTTTCTCTTTAAGTGCAACGCCAATATCAGCTAAAGAACGAACAGTTTTAACACCTGCTGCTTCTAATGCTGCAAACTTCTCATCAGCTGTACCTTTACCACCGGCGATAATTGCGCCTGCATGACCCATACGCTTACCTTCTGGTGCAGTAACACCAGCAATGTAAGATACTACAGGTTTAGTAACGTTAGCTTTGATATATTCCGCAGCTTCTTCTTCAGCTGTTCCACCAATTTCACCAATCATTACGATTGCTTCAGTTTGAGGATCGTTTTGGAATAATTCCAACACGTCGATGAAGTTAGTACCTGGGATAGGGTCGCCACCAATACCTACACAAGTAGATTGGCCAAAACCAGCATCAGTAGTTTGTTTAACGGCTTCGTACGTTAACGTACCAGAACGTGAAACAATACCAACTTTACCTGGTAAATGGATGTGGCCAGGCATGATACCAATCTTAGTTTCGCCAGGAGTAATAACGCCTGGACAGTTAGGACCAATCATACGAACGCCAGTTTCAGTAAGCTTAGCTTTAACGTCAACCATATCTAAAGTTGGAATACCTTCAGTAATCGTTACGATAAGTTCGATGCCTGCATCGATAGCTTCTAAAATAGCATCTTTACAGAACGGAGCTGGAACGTAGATAACTGTTGCTGTTGCGCCAGTTGCCTCTACTGCATCACGTACGGTATTAAATACTGGTAAACCAAGATGCGTTTG
>JAWSUX010000164.1:0-15648 GCA_033852215.1 Colwellia sp.
AACCTTTCTCATCAGACACTTGTTCTGCTTCATATAAAACATTACTAATAAATTTATCGCTAGGGTATGTTTTAATTAGCTGTTTTGAAATGGTGACAACATCTTTGATCAATCGTTTACTGGCTAAATGGATGTCCATCGCTTTGACGCCAGTTTCCTCGGTCATCACTTCACTTTCTGAAACAACCACTTTTGATATATTTCTAAGAGTACTCAAGTCTTCAGAAAAATAGGCCAAGGCTTTGCCAACAGAGACCATGATGACATGATCTTCTTGTTTCAGCGTTATGATTGACATTATCTCAGCAATTTTTTCACTTTGAATAGAAGATAAGTTTTTACTGGCACTTTTTTTCAATAACGCTTTTAACGTATTGAGATCTTTCTTCTTATTTTTATAATCAACATTATCAAAGTTTTGTTTCATTTTAGCATATTGCTCAACTAACGAAGCAAAAGTAAAAATCGTTTCATTTGAGTTTAATGCTTCTTTAATAGCATTAATTTTTACGGCTAGCGGTCCTGAATTTGGCGCGCTTTCAATAAAATGGCGCAATGCATGTCTTAATTCACTGTTAGTACGGCTAAGTAACTTGGAGTCTTGCACAGACTGAGGGGCACTCATTTATAAATCTCACTAAATATGTTGGGTATATTTATACCCTAATGGGGCTTTTATTTCAATCGATGAGAATAGAGTTAAGCCTTCTAAGGCACAAATCAATCTCACAAAGTAATATTCTATTTTATCGTTGCTATTTAGTATGTGAACCATACGTTATTTAATGCCTTATATAATAAACGTAACGAGTAGCTAAAGCTATCTTCAATAAATATAATGACTTAAATTAATTTAGGATAAAAAATAAAACGTAATACACCAGCAATAATTCGAATTTAAATAGTCACTGCTGATGAGTAATTCACGTTAAGGTTTTCTAAAATGGTTCTTGAGTCTCTTAATTTTACTGAGGGTGACGTGATATTTGAGACTGTTTTCATCTAAAATCCATTTAGATAGTCATATCTATAATTTTGATAAAATAGTAACTAACTTATTTAACCCCTTGCCTTTGTTTGCTACTTTCCATGCCATAAATAGCTCCTGAGGAAGTGGTTTTTCGGCTAGCTCAATAACAACTAGCCGACCTGCCTCAATATGAGCTTCTGCCAAATATTTTGGTAAATAACCAATACCTATTCCTGCAATAATAGCTGCAATTTTTTGCGTGATAGAGCTAACAAAAAACCGTTGATTACCTTCAATCAAGTTTATTGACCATGGGATTTCATGTTGCGAAGAGTCATGCACAATAACACTGCGATATTTGGCGAGTTCACTCGCTTGAAGAGGCTGGTTTGCATTTGTTCGTTTATGCAACGTAGTTAATAATTCATGGGTTTTACCTACAACCAAAACGCTTTCTAACTGCCCTGTTTTTATTGCTCTAATACCTTTTTGGCTAGGCACTGGTGAAGGTGCACCAATAACTAAGTCAACTCTATCGTGGATTAACGCTTCCCAAGTACCATTCATAACCTCTTCTGTTACATCAATTTCAATATTTTTATATTTCACTAAAAAGCTTTCTATCGCGTTAAATATTGGCTTGATATCAACAATTGAGTCGCAAGCAATACGTATTTTTGGCTCCCAGCCATTAGCAATGGTTTGAGTTTGCTCTGACAGCGAATTAATCGCATGTAATACTTTACGCCCTTCTACTAATAAATGTTTACCTGCAGGCGTAAGCACGGCACGTCGACCTTGTCGCACAAATAATGTGACATTTAACTGCTCTTCCAATTTTTGCACTATATAAGAAAGCGCTGAGGGGACTTTATTTAATTGCTCTGCTGCTGCGGCATAACTACCGCGATATTCTATAGCATCTAATACCAATAGCGCTTCAATACTTATAGGGGGCGTATTCATCTTTATTAATCCAATATCTCGTTCAATTCAACCATATAAATAAATGTTTAGTCACAACAATCATTGTTCAAATTATTTGAACATACCAAACAAATAATAAGGGTTATTCCATTCTGCTTCAACTCATACAATAGTTCCATACTCAACAAACAACACAAAAAGGCGAAATATTATGAACATTCAAAACATCACTAACCGTATGACTAAAACAGAACACTCTTTGTCGGCATTACCACTACGCTTAATCGCAGGGCTTATTTTTACCGCACATGGCGCGCAAAAGCTTTTTGCTTGGTTTGGCGGTTATGGTTTAGACGGTACAGGACAATGGATGGCATCTATCGGACTAACACCCGGTTACTTAATGGCACTAATGGCAGGCAGTGCCGAGTTTTTCGGCGGTTTATTGTTAATTATTGGTTTTGTTACTAGGCCAACAAGTTTTGTATTAGCCATTACTATGATTGTTGCCATTTTTACCGTACACATCGATAACGGCTTATTTATGAGTAACAATGGTTATGAGTTCGGTTTGTCACTATTAGCTATAACGGTCGCGTTATTTATTCAGGGTGGTGGTAAATATTCAGTTGATGAAAAGATTTATCAAACATTAAACAAAAACGTTTAATAGCACGCTTTAACGAGTCAATAGCAACGCTATTGGCTCCACCAACAAGTTTAGGAGTTTGTCATGGGATTAATAATTAACGGTAAATGGGTCAACCAATGGTACGACACCGATAAAAATAAAGGTAAGTTTGTGCGTCAGGACAGTCACTTTAGAGATCAAATATCATCTGAAGAAGGTAATCTATTTCAACCGGAAGCTGGACGTTATCATTTATATGTTTCTTTAGCATGCCCTTGGGCACATAGAACACTAATATTCCGTAAATTAAAACAACTTGAAGATGTTATTTCGGTCAGTGTGGTAAAAGCTGAAATGATGGGAAATGGCTGGGAATTTACTCATAACGATGCGAATGATGATCCGCTTTATCACTTAGATTATGCGTACCAATTATATTTAAAAGCAGAACCAAGCTACGAAGGCCGAGTCACTGTACCTATTTTATGGGACAAAAAAACGCAAACCATCGTTAACAATGAATCAATTGAAATTATCAGAATGTTTAATTATGCCTTTAATGAATTAACAGGTAACGAAGATGATTATTACCCGCTTGCACAAAGAGAAACAATTGAAACCGTTAATACGCGTATTTACGACACCATTAATAACGGCGTGTATAAAGCAGGTTTTGCTACCACTCAAGCAGCTTACAATGATGCTTATATGACATTATTTGAAAGCTTAGATTGGTTAGAAGATCGTTTATCGAAACAGCGCTACCTAGTGGGTGACAATATTACCGAAGCCGATTGGCGCTTGTTTACTACGCTTATTCGATTTGATGCGGTATATCACGGCCACTTTAAATGTAATCGCCAGAAATTGAGTGAATTTCATCACATTAGTAATTATGTGAATGAACTTTATCAAGTAGCTGGCGTTAAAGAAACGGTAGATTTGGACTATACAAAAATCCATTATTACGCGAGTCATATAACGATTAACCCAACCCGTATTGTGCCTTTAGGCGCTGACCATCACTTTGATGCGCCGCATGATCGTGACCGTCAATATAAGTAGGTCATCATGTTAAGGAGTATATTATGATCAAACATTATCCCTATAAAAGTCTAGGTAGCGCTAACCATGGTTGGCTTAAATCTAAACATCATTTTAGTTTTGCTCATTATTATAATCCTACCCGTATGAGCTTTGGCAAATTACGTGTAATTAACGATGACTGGGTTGAGCCAGGTACGGGATTTTCATCACACCCACATCGTAATATGGAAATTATTAGTTTTATTCGCTCAGGTGCTATTACCCATCAAGATAGCACGGGTAATAAAGGCATAACGAAAACGGGTGAAATACAAGTAATGAGTGCTGGTACAGGTATCGTGCATTCAGAATATAACCGAACTAAAGATCCGTTAACCTTTTATCAAATTTGGCTTGAAACCAATAAACTTAACATTGAACCTCGTTGGGAAAGTAAAAAATTCCCAACCGAGCAGGCATCAAAACTGACTTTATTGGCATCAGGTTACTCAGAAGATAAAGCTAGTGCCCTTTTTATCAACCAAGAAGCCCGTATCTACGGCGGTAAATTAACCAAAGGCAGCATTATTGTGCATAACATTAAACATCAAGCTTATATATTAGCATCCAGTGGCATGTTTCAAGTGCAAGATAACTTAGAAAAGCGTGCAGGCGGGAATTCTGCCAATGTGACGATGAATAAAGGTGATGGGTTGGAAGTCACACAGTCGAACTCAATTACGTTAAGCGCATTAACTGACTGTGAAATACTCATCATCGATATCATTGATTAATTATCGCTACGATTGGAGTGCCTACAACTTATAGCTAGATAGTAATTTAGCCACCTTATTAGAGGCAGTTAAATTTTCATATAAAAAGTAATTTTTTGCGAAGTAAGTCTTAAAAATCAATTACAACGTGCATTTTTCATCACCAATTTACTGTTGGACAATTACACCTGAACTGCCAGTCATTATCATCCAACACTGCCTTCGAATGAGATCTGCTGTGACCACTGAGTAACATTAAGTTTACCACCATTAAATAAGATCACTTTGTGCGTTAAGTGGAATAAAAATATTGAAATTGTTTATGTTGGGCGAAGCCTACTGTACCACCGTTAGTTGACTTAAGCAGGTCAACAGTCAACTTAATAACCATCGGCTTACCGAACGCTCCAAGAATACTTTTGATACTCATTTTATGATCAAAAAAGTAAAATATAGCTATAGAAGTGTCGTATCAGTCTCGCTGTGATTTCAGGTAATTACTAGGGTTTGGTTATTATATTGATAATAAAACGAAAAATAAGGAAACCCAAGTATTTCCCAATAGGTACTACCAAGTAAAAAAGGTAATGATTACTACTTTTAATAAGCTAATCATTACTGAAAACCGTCTTTAATTCGTCATTAAATAGATTACTTATCACCTTTGTTATAACTTAACCAACCAGAAAAGGATAACAGAGAAATAATTGCCATTATCATAGAGGTGATGACTTTGGCAATATGACGGTCTTGTAACGACAAAGCTATTGCATAACTAAGGCATAACAAATTAGCAAATAATGCCATGGCATAAATTTTACGACTAGCAGATGTATCTTTTAATTTGGTAATATTTAAAACACAAGCAGTAATAAAAATAATAACCATTCCAGGAGATGACATTTGTGCCGGAGTAAAGTTAAAATTAACAGCTATTGACACTAATATTGCAAATTGCAAAGCACTGGCAATCACTAAATAACTTAAGATCAATTCAATTTTATTTTTCATTCGGTTAATTCGTTAGAGTAAAGTGGCTGCCTATTGTAAGGATTAACAATAGTAATACGCTGAAACAGGCCAATGTAGACTATTTCATTTAAAATTTTTATAATCCTTTGAATTTCATTGTTTTTATAAAGTGCATTTTGGCCAAAATGTACTATTTATATATATATTAGGAATGCTATTGTTTAGTTTTAGCCAGTTGGTTGCATTAGGGTGTTTGCAGGGAATAATTATTGCCTTGTATTTATTTGGTAAGGCAGGCGTTAGCAGAATACTAGCTATTTATGTCGCTTTAATCGCTATTAATATGGGCGTTAGTTTTTATATTGATACTGGATTATTTAAACCTCCCATGCACTTTATTTCATTATGGAGCAGTTTAAATAGCTATTTATTATTAGGGCCAGTATTACTTTTTTTTGTGTTGTACATGACCAATGCTAAACGTCAATGGCACTGGAAAGATAGCTTACATTTTTTGCCTTTCATACTTTTCCTAGGCATGAGTGCGCACTCGTTCATAAATGTAACAACTAACGAACTATTAACCTTACAGTCAATAAGTAATCAGTTACAACAAGTGACAGAGCAATCTTTAACTGAGCGTTTCAGTTTGGTTTATTTGCTGCCAGCAGCTCACTTTATTAGTTACTTAATTGTTGCCAGCATCTTGGTATTACGCTTTTTTTATAAACGAAAAAGAAACACTGCATTACAGCAGTTAAACTGGATAATTACTGTGTTAGCACTATCTCATTTAATGATGCTGAGTCTTTTTATTGTGCTTATAGTTTCTATTATTAATGGAATTACCCAATCGACAGACACTTTTACAATGGCTAATTTTTCCACAGTATTATTCTTTTTTGGTTTTACGTATTTGTTGATTCGTTTTGGTCGTCCTACTCCTGAAAGTTCAGAGCAAGTTCATTTAATCAATCAACAAAAAGAAACGGTTAACGGGCAATCTATAACGCTAAAAGAAGGTTTAGTCGATGAACAAACGACATCGGCTCATGTAACAAAGAAACCAGCAATTAAAGAGTTATCAGAACAAGTTGAACTTGATGAAGAGCAACAGCAACAGTTAAATGAAATTGATGCTTTAATGGTCAAAGAAAAATACTACCTAAATTCAAGATTAACTCAACAGGAGTTAGCTGAAGCACTGTCATTAAGTCGTCATCAATTATCATTATTACTCAGCCATCACCAAGCGGGTAACTTTTATGAATTGATTAATCAATATCGAGTTTCGGCAGTGGTTAAGGCAATGAAAAGCCGTCCACTAACAGATAATTTAATTAACATTGCCTATGACTGTGGTTTTAGTTCAAAGTCGAGTTTTAATCAGGTATTTAAAAAATATAAAGCGAAGACCCCGAGTCAATATCGTAAATATATTAGACTTACAGACTCGTGAAATTAACTGTCATTTAATCACCCCTAAGTATTAATGCTAAAGAGGCATTTCATAGTGGGAGCTAAAGCCTCCACAACGAGAATCATAATAAAGCTTTTGGTATGAGGTTTAGCTAGATTGTTTGTACCTATTTTATAATTAACATCATAAAAGTACGCATAGCAGTGTTCAATTTATCCAAAGAGAAAGTTCTAATAAGATCGAAATAATATGGCACAGGTAAATGCAATTAGGAGGCACTGATGCTAGAGATTTTCCACGGTAAAAAAAACAAAACAAATCTGCTGAAATAACTCCACAAGCCAGCTTTTAAAACAGTTAACTACTCAGTGAACATGAATAATAATTTTAAATTATTATTTATTTTCCTGCTTTGGTGTGTCAACCAAACCTAACTTGGTTCGTTAGAACATAGGTAACAACAAACCATTTAGGAGTTCATATGGCTATTAATGCTAATAAAAAAAGTAAATTATTAATATGTGGCGGACTATTTTTTGCCTCGTTTATCATTGCACCTTTGCATGCACAACATACACAAGAAGCTCCAATAGGCGCAGGGGTTAGAGGTGGTGTAGCTCAAGGTGGTGTAGCTCAAGGTAGAGAGAGGCAAGGTGGTGACAGAACCCAAAGAGCTATAAACCCAAACGATAATTTAGAGAACGCCCAAGAAAATTTACAAACATTAATCACACAACATGACTTAGTATCCGTTAATAGCCAAGAGTTAAACTTACCTCATATTGATGATGCTAAAGCGCAGCTTGGGAAACAGTTATTTTTTGCAAAGAACTTAGGTGGGGAACAAAGTGCAGCGTGTGCAAGTTGCCACCATCCGATGTTAGGTGGCGGTGACGACTTATCGCTGTCTGTTGGTGTCGCTGCGGTAAATGAACTCGAGCAAAATAGTCATGATTTACTTGGCATGGGACGATTCAATGGTAATGCGATTAATAACCTGCCGATGGTGCCGCGTAATTCTCCGACGATATTTAACCTTGGTTTGAATAATAGAGGCTTATTTTGGGATAGCCGAGTAGAAACTAGGCGAGGCGGAGGCATATTAACCCCTGATTCCCCTGTTGATGCACAAGGTAGACGACTGATAGATCCGAACTTAGCTCAAGGTACAACCTTGGCTGCTGCTCAAGCAAAATTCCCTGTAACCTCACCCGAGGAAATGCGGGGTCAGTTTGCTGCTAATGATGATAATCAAACACTGCGCAGTGCATTAACCGCACGTTTTAACAATACAGACAGTGAATTCACTAGCCAATGGCCCAGTCTATTTACGCAAGCTTTTGGCAACAACGAGGTAACGTTTGATAAAATTTCTGATGCTATTGGTGAATATGAACGCTCGATGGTTTTTATTAATAGCCCTTGGAAAAACTACCTTGACGGTAATAATGATGCCCTAACGTTGGAACAAAAAGCGGGGGCAATATTATTCTTCGGCGGACGACAAGAAGGTGGTGCTGGCTGTGCAGGTTGCCACCAAGGGCCAACACTTGCAAGTAACAGGCATCATTTAGTTGCCTATCCACAGTTTGGTCCTGGCAAAGGTAATGATAGCGGCAATGTAACCAGCAATGATTTTGGTCGTGAGAACGTCAACAATAATGAAGAAGAACGTTACCATTTTAGAGCGCCGACATTACTCAACATAGCAGCAACGGCCCCTTATGGTCATACAGGTTCCTATCAAACGTTAGAAGAAGTTATTGCTCATTATAATGACCCAGAAGCGGCAATTAATCGCTTATTTTCCGCTCAAAATGGTCTCACACTTAACGATGATACCGCGCCATTTTGTCAACTACCTCAGGTGAAAGAGCTTATGCAGAAAAACAATCAACGCTGTCAAAGTTTGTATCCTGATGCCTATGATAATTCAATGGACGTAGTTAACCACTTGCAACAAGCAAGAACAGGAGAGGTAGCAGCACGTTCACCATTAAGAAATAATCGTCGTTTATCGCCTGTACAAATCGACCATCTCGTCGCTTTTATGCACGCACTTACTGATCCCTGTGTGGAAAATAGAGAATGTTTAGCGCCATGGATTATCGATGAAGGTGATCAAGCTAGTTATCCCGATCGATTACCTTTGATTGCCCATGATAAAAATGGCAATAGTTTATAAAAAATGAGTTTTTTTAAAACCAACTGTCAACCAAATTGACACTGGTGCGTTTTATTATTTGAAAGCACAAAAAAATGAATGAATTAATATCCCTTTAGGAGTAATTATGAAAACAACGATAAAAAAATTTAGCCCAACATTATTTTCCGCCCTATTAGCAGCAACGGCCGTGTTATCAATATCTCAAGCGAATGCCTTTGAAAGAGGAGCTCATCGAGGTGATCATAGAGGTGCTGGTGAATTCAACCGCATTGATGTGAACCAAGATGGGCAGCTGTCTTTAGATGAAATGGTTACGCCACTAATGGTAAAAGTCGCAAAGCGTTTCAACCGAAAAGATAGCGATGATGATGGTTTACTCTCTTTTGAAGAGTTTCAACAAACTCGTCGCGGCATCAAAACTGATCTATCTGACATTGCTGATGGCATTGTTCAATGCGTAGCCGATATAAAAACAGATACGGGTAATGAGGACATTATTGTACCTACTGCTGATAAATTCATCTCACCCGCAGATAAATTTGCCGTTATAGATACTTCTAACGATGGTTTTATTAGCTTAGAAGAGTTGCAAGCTAATGTTACAGCAAAGGTCGCTGCGCACTTCTTAGTGATGGATCAAAACGCTGATGCTTTGATTACCGAAGAGGAATTTAACGCAGCAAAAGCAATACGCAAAGCGACAAAGAGAGCAATTCATCAATGTATTAATGAGTTAACCTCGGAGGATATTGTTTAAGCATATAACTCATACTAGCTTAGATGTTTTAACTTAAACCTAAGTATTTTCTGCGGATTGTTACCTCAAGGAAGAGCGACTTTCCGCTTTTTATTTATTTCTATTCTATATTTTAAAGCACGATTCGACTATTCTTACCCTATTAAATACTTAGTTAATATATGGTTTTTCAGTGCATCAAAATAACAACAGTTCGAATGCCTTCGGTTGCAAGTTTTCCCCATCAGTAGTTATCACAAGTTTATTTTGTCTAACCTCCTTTTCAAGTTTAGCGAATAATATTGCCGTAAATCATAGTCAATTAGAACAATATATTTCCCTACCAAACGAAGAGGTATTGCTAAAACCCGCGGGTGAAGGTGTGTTTTTGTCTTTTGATCTCAATGACCATTGGAGTATTAGCGCTGATTATCAAACGTGGCAAGATAAAGAACAAGCAACCAGTCCTGTATCGCTTAATTTGACTTTAACAAGTTTTAGTGGCGGTTTGAGTTATGTTCAAAACAACTGGTACGCCTCAACGAGTATTAGTTTCTCTGAGGATAAACTTTCCTATAGAGCAAATCAACATCGCACTGACTTTCGCCAGGATAATACACAAGTCACCTCATTTTCAGGCTTACTCGGTTACAATTGGCTACAGGGTAATTGGATATTTGATATGTCAGTTGGTGCTCAATATGCCGATTGGTCTATCGAAAATAAAATATTTAATGATCCACGCGCTCAAGAGGAAGGAAAAGCACCCGAAGAAGTCAGCATAACCACACAAGACAGTTCAAATATCAACGCAGGTATATCAGCAGTGCGTTACTGGGAGTTAGCGCAAGAACAGGGGATTTTAGCCGGGGCTAGTTTTTCATGGAATTATCAATACTCAGGAGATGCACGTCAAACAGTAAATAACCCCTCTGCGCCACCACGATTAGCCAACTCGCAACCAACAACGTCACGAAATATTGGTAGTAATACGTCAAGACCCACGTCTGGTGATGACAGTTATGGTCAATTAACGGCGTTTTTGTCTTACGATATTAATAGTCATTGGTCTGTAGGTATTGATACTTCTGTTGAAGTTTACACCGATAATAACAACCAAAGCTGGACGCTTGGTATTAATTATTATTTTTAATTAGTGCGTTGGTCTTGGCTGTTTACGTTTCATATTTTTATTTGTTTTTTGCCTAGTCTTTTTAAACTTATCCATCAATTGCTGCTGCTTTTTATTCGACAATTTTTTAAAATTTTTGTGTGCTCTACGAAGCTGCTTCTGTTGAGATGGTGGCAATTTTTTAAACTGTTTAAATTGATGCGAAAGTTGACTTCTTTTTTCTTGAGGTAATTTTTGCCATTGATTAAATTTGGTTGTTACCTTATTACGCTGTTCTTTGGGCATGGCAATCCAACGATTGGCGCCTAACTGAATTTTATCTTGTTGTGCTGGTGATAACTGTCCCCACTGGCTTGAAAGTGACTGTAATACGTTTTTTTCCTGATGAGTTAACTCTTTCCAATCAACAGCGAATACTTTAGCGATAAACAGCACGTTAAGTAAGGTGAGTAAAATTAATTTAATCATAATGCTTACACTCCTGCTCTGTTGCTGTTTTATCATTTTGATCGCTGTTACTTTCAATACTAGCTTCATTAGTTTTTTCATTGTTCTGTTCTTCTCGTTCCGATACTGAACGTTGACATGATTCAACGTTTATATCTTGCGGACCATAAAATGTGCCATCAATCTCTGTCATATCAGCCAAGTATTCTAAAAAAGCAATACTGGGTAATTCATCTATATTTTCTTGTGCTTTAAGGGGGACGCAACACAAAACAAGCAATGCACCACTACAACAAAGCGTTTTGTTCATTTTCAGCCAACCAGGTAACAAATTCTAACTCCTCTAACATGGCAAAGTCTTCGCTAGGCACTTCAGTTGCCATCATGGCTAAGGGTAACTCGGGTATCGTTTCAAATGATGCATAGTTAACCGATATAGCAATCATCACTGCCACGGCGACCGAAACACCTATATTAACCTTAGGGTTACAGAGCCACGTTAGCGCTATATTAACTACTGATGTATTTGACCTAGCTTGCACATTGCCTTGATTTAAAGCAATCGCTCTCACTCGGGCAATATCTGATAAGGTATTTTCAGATAAATTGTTCACTGAATGATCTAATGCATTATTTACTGACTGTATGCTCTCATCAGGTAAAACAGTGCTTTTATCTTTCGTATTATACCTAGAAGGTGATTTCATGATCGTCCTCCATCATCGCTCTTAATTTATTTACTGCTCGAAAGTAATGTGTTTTCACACTGCCTTGTGAACATTGCATTATCTCTGCCGTTTCGGCTACAGATAAACCTTCCCAACTACGCAATAAAAAACACTGCTGCTGTTTGGGAGATAATTGTTTTAAGTGCACTAATGCTGCACCTTGTTGCTGATTTTTTGTTATGTTACTTTCGGGTGTATCTAGACTACCAGTATCGATTTCTGTTGGCGGCCATTCTTCAACATCAGCCGTTTTCCAAAAAAACAATAAATTTTTTACTTTTTGATGACGGTGCCAATCACGGATCTTATTTTGTAATATCTTATAAAATAACGGCTTCCATTGCTTAGCAGGTTTATCTTGATAACTCGTTACCAGTTTAATCATACTGTCTTGTAATAAATCTAACGCATCCGCATGACAACCTGTTGCCAATGCAGCCATATGATAAGCTCTTTTTTCAATATCAATCAAAAAAGCCTCCATAGTTAATGGCGGCGAAATAGCTTCATCTGACGAGTGAATATTCTGCTCAGCGATGACTTCAAGCTCCGGATAAAATGTCGTGTTATCTATAATATTGACCTATATTGTCATAACTTACAATTGAAGTGGTCAACTCGAATAAAAATGTTCTTAATGACGGTACATGTAATGTACAAATCAAGCTATACATGCTGAAAACATAAAAAATTTACTACTTGTCATCACAACGAATATGCCTAATTACTGCGCCTATACTTATATAAACGTACGAAAAACTATTTGGTTGACACGAAGAGGAAATATTTAAAATTTAGTAGAGCTGTACGGGTGATAACACACAAAAAAATTTAAAGTGTGACAATATTCAAAAACAACATTGAACTTTCCTGCTAATCGAAATAATAGCCCTCTACGTTTATAAATTAGCTAATTTATAAACAATATCTATAATTAGTAGTACTCCGACTACAATGGATTTCAGAGAGAATGGATAACCTCAAAAAAAGCAACATTCTAATCGTTGACGACGTTGCAAGCCAACGTAATATTCTTCAACACATTCTATCTCCTTTAGATATCACGATTATCCAAGCATCATCAGGAAAAGACGCGCTCTGTAAAGTACTTCATCATGACTTCGCCGTCATTTTAATGGATATTGAAATGCCAGGGATGAAAGGTTATGAAGTTGTAAACCTTATTCATAGTAATCAACTGTTTAAACATATTCCTATTGTGATGGTAACAAGCAATAATAATGACAGTGATGCGCTGCCTAAGTCTTATGAGGCAGGCGCTGTTGATTTTGTTACCAAGCCAGTTGACGACACTATCCTCACCAAAAAGGTCGCGCAATTTATTACCTTAGATGAGCATCGTCGGGTTGCTGAGGACTCTACTGCCCGATTAAACATTTTACTCAATAGTGTCAGTGAAGGAATTTTAGGAATTGACCTAGATGGAAATATTACCTTTGCCAATCCAAAGGCTGTAGAGTTACTAGCTATCGATGCTGAAAAAATATCAGGAAAACTGCAAGACTTCTTAGTATTACATAATCAGAATGCGACAGGAACTCAGGATGATAAAGACTGCAATTGTGAGTTGGTTGACTTATTATCATCAAATTTTTATGACGCAAATCGTTTAGGACAAACAAGCTTAAAAGGCAGTGGCAATTGGCAATTACTGACTGGTAATACATTCCATTCAACATACTCTTGTAACGTCACTAGAGAAATTAATGGAGAAATCAATGGAGCGGTTTTAACATTTAAAGACACCACGCACGAGAAAGAAACTGAAGCTAAGTTAATAAACTTAGCCAACTTTGATTATTTAACGAATATTCCAAACCGCGCATATTTTCATGACGCCCTAAATAAAGCAATCATGCACGTAAAACGATCCAATACGACACTCGCGGTGATGTTTCTCGACATTGATCATTTTAAATTTATTAATGACCAATATGGTCATGATATTGGTGACTTATTACTGCAGAAAATTAGTCATAAATTGTCAAATATTTTAAGGGAATGTGACCTCATATCAAGAATGGGTGGTGATGAATTCGCCATTATTCTGCAAGATATACCAGCAAAGATTAATGTTCTAAACGTTGCCCAAAAAATTCTTAACTCCGTATCTGAGCCCCTCGAATTAAATAGTATAAAAGTAGAAGTCAGTACCAGCATTGGTATTGCTTTCTATGATCCTAATTCAATGAATATAGATGATCTTTTAAAAGCGGCGGATACGGCAATGTATGAAGCTAAATCAGAAGGGCGTAATAACTTTCAATTTTTTGCCAAACAAATGCAAGATAAAGCAGAGCAAATACAAAGGGTTCAAATGCTGCTTTCCAAAGCTATTTCAAATAATGAGTTAACGGTACTTTATCAACCCAAAATATCATTATTGCAAAAGAAAATGGTCGGCTGTGAAGCATTAATACGTTGGTTTCCAGAAGAGGGGGATATGCTCTCTCCAGATATATTTATACCAATTGCCGAACAGACAGGACAAATCATCGAACTTGGAGATTGGATTTTAAATAATGTTTTTCAGCAAATATCATACTGGCAAACACTTCCTTATTTTAAAGGCATGGTTACCGCTATTAATGTATCTGTTCGCCAATTAGGGACAAGTGAATTTAGAGAAAAGCTCGTTAAAGCGATTAATAAGCATGGAATAAAGCCCGAATATATAGAAATAGAAGTGACTGAAACCGCTACATTTGATGACCATAAAATATTTTTCTCTGAGCTCGAAAAAATTCATAATCTAGGTGTGAAAATTTCCATTGATGATTTCGGCACTGGTCATTCTTCTCTTGATTACCTCAGAAAAATGCCTGTAGACGTCATCAAAATCGACCGTAGCTTTATCCAAGATATAGGTAAGGATGTGCAAGATGAGGAGCTCATTCGCACTATTTTAGCCATTTCAAAAACCATGTCTATCCAAGTTATTGCTGAAGGAGTAGAAACCGTAGAGCAATTGATTTTTTTAGAGGAAAATCAAGTTGATGATATACAAGGCTATTATTTTTCTGAACCTCTTCAGGCACAAGCGCTAAGTGACGTATTCAATAGTAATGATAATATTTATAAAGAGCAGTTTGAGTTCCTTGAAAACAACAAGACGATGCATGCAAAGTCTATACTGCATTGTGTCCCGACATCACTAGTTCAGACCAGTTAATTCTGGGTATTAAAACCTAACAATGAAGCTTTTTGATAATGTATTGAGCGTACGACATTTGTCACTGGAGCCGACTCAAGCTCAGCCAACATGAGAGTTATATCTGGAATTTTTAACTGTTTTAATTAGCTCTCTTGATTTACGAAAACTGTAACAATATTATTTGAAAGAATTTTAGAAAACCGCTTGAACTATTACAAACAGATCAAGCGGTTACTAAAATTTGCGAGCTGACACTATAAGCCGGGTTTTGTATCTTTTCCGAAGAAAAGTGACAATCATTCGTCTAGGCTATAAATCGCTCTATAGCTCAAGCAACCTACCCGGTTTCCACGCGAGCCACGCTTATATTATTGATACTTGCGTAACAATAATCATGAAACCCTATTTGGTCTTGCTCCAGGTGGAGTTTACCCTGCAATTACTGTTACCAGCAATCCGGTGCGCTCTTACCGCACCCTTTCAGCCTTACCTGTTCCGCAAGCGGTCATCGGCGGTCTTCTCTCTGCTGCACTTGTCGTCGGCT
>JAWSUX010000165.1:0-211 GCA_033852215.1 Colwellia sp.
TTAACTCCGAGGGCATTAAAGAAATTCACACTTTTGGTTATGGTTTCTACAACTGGGGTATAGTAGAGCAGGTTGAAGAAGTAAATGGGTCAATTTATGTGTTCGTGGACAAAATTATGGCATTAATAATTCCCAAAGAGTCACTCGAAACAGTTGAATTTAAAGAAGAGCTTTTGGCCACACTAAATAAGTACGTATAACAAGGCAATCA
>JAWSUX010000165.1:233-1861 GCA_033852215.1 Colwellia sp.
GCTTATTGCGGCGTTAGTTGCCAACCCTAAAATAGAATGTTTGATTTTATAATGTAGGTATTTATCTAAATATAGGCCGTTTGTTTCGGTTCGTATTTGTGGTAACTTTACCGCCTTATTTTGTTTAGCATTTTTGGTTAAACAGTTTTCGCCTAAAGGGATTTGGTGCTTATCGCTCAATTCCCTTTTGGTTATATAATTTAGTTTTATACTTTTATCGCTTAACGAGTTTTGTATAAACGGCTCAAATTCACGTTGAGCGCAGTAGTGTTGGTGGTATTTTTTAATGCTCACTTCCACAACGTTAATAGTCGAGTTTTTGGTGAGTTAATTATGCTTAACTATCAGCAACTAACAAGGCATTCAAACGGACAAATAACAGTTGGCTACCGTTCGTGCCTCACTAATTTTAGCCAACCATTATTTGCCGCTTAATGCGGCGTTAGGTGAACGGAGTCTCAATCTATGAAGTTTGTATGCCCAAGCTGTGAAAAACCAATTTATAACCGCAGAATCGAGAAGTGTGAGTTTTGCGGAGATGCTCTACCAAACGAGTTGTTGTACTCACAAAATGATGTCGAAAACTTAGATAAACAGCAAACGGAATCCTTGAAAAGGCAAAAAAACACATCAAGTAATTCATCTGGTGGTGGCGCTGACTTTTTCTCAACTGACTTTGGTGGTTGTGATTGATAATAGGGAGCCGTAAATTCACCTAACAAGGGTTTTCAANNCCGCTTAAAACGGCGTTAGGTAGATAATCATGCTCCGAGTTATTCTAATCGTTTTGTTATTTGTATCATCCAATGCTTATTCTTGTAATAGTTGTGATGAAAATCCTGAAATGGAACATTGCCAACCTTGCGGAGGTTTAGTTGAGGTAATAACGGAACAAGCAGCAATGTACATACCTGATGACTTCATCGCAAATGAAAAATTTGGTTTTGTTAAATTTACTTTTAACCTAAAAAAAGGTAAAAAGCCTCATAATATTGAGATATTGGAATACAAACCACGCAACCTTTCAAAAGGGTATTTTAATCAATTGATTAAAAATTCATCTTATACTCTTGATGGAGCTGAAGGTTGTGTAGCCAATAAAAAATTTGAGGTAGTATTTAAGTTTCCAGTTAAGCCTTAGTAGTGGTTGTAAAATCTACCTAACAAGAAAAATAAACAAGGACTTAAAACAGTTGGCTTTTGCTCCTTCGTCGCTTATTCTAGCCAACAATTTTAAGCCTGTTATTTAGGCGTTAGGTGAAAAACATGGATCTGTTAATTATCGCGATAGCTGTACTTATAATAATTAATATTCATGTTTCTTTTAGGCTTTTAAAGTGTGACTCTCTTGAGGTGTTTCAAAAAGTAGCGCAAACAATCGTAATTTGGTTAATCCCAATAATTGGTGCAATAATAATTTATTCTTTTGTATCAAGTTACGATAAACCTAATCCACCAAGAAATCGAAATGATGGCCAAGGTAACGATAGTATGCCCGGCGGAGTTCAGTGATAATTTTCACCTAACAAGCAAATTAACAGGACAAAAAACAGTTGGTTTTGCTCCTGCGTCGCTATTTTAACCAACTATTTTTTGCCCATTATTTGGGCGTTATGTGAACTGAGGCT
>JAWSUX010000166.1:0-5842 GCA_033852215.1 Colwellia sp.
CCAAAGCATAAACTGTTTCTAATTCAGGTAGCGCGGCTTGTCGGTTAAGGCTTCGGTTGTTGCACGAGCCACAGCCGCCTTTAAATTGGTATGCGGTATTTGCAAAAAGAACACCGAATCCCATAAAACAAGCGACCAAATCAATTGTTTGTGATAATGCTTCTGTACCACCAGGGGCGGCTATGCCGTGTTGGTTAACTAAAATACTTGCCTGAATTTGTACTAAGTAGGCAATTAAATCTTGCGGCTGGTTAAGCTGAGTAGCATGAAAAGGAATATCTATGGTAGGAGATATTGTTTCACTGATTACCTCATTTTCTATCTTGTAGCTGACTTCGCTATTAACTTCTTCGCCACTAACTTGAGAATTGTTATTAGCGCTAATATTTACCTTAGCACTTTCACCACGAAGCCTTGATTCAAAAGTTAACTGGGGTATAGGCTTTTGGCTAAAACTGTCAGCAGAGACCAACTTTATTGGCCATGACGTCATACCTGTGTACTTAAGCGTGTTAGCAAAAATGTTTTCTGCCATTTCTTCTACACTGCTTGAACTACCCGGATAGAAGGTATTGTTAGGTAAAATCAACTCACTATTATGTTTAAAAAATTCGCCATCAAGTTGATCCATACACCAAAGAAAGGTATCAAAAATCCATTCTTTGCTTGCTTCATCAATGATAGGTTTTGCTTTAAAAAAAGTTGATAACATGAATGGATAACCTTTATTTATGAATTACAGTTATGTTAGCGAATAAGCAAGGTAAGTACGAGTGAATAATCGTTCATACTTATCCTGAAATATAATTTTATTAAACCATCCATAATAGCTTCTATTAACATGCCGTTTTAACGTATTGATTTTAAGATCACAATACAGTAATCTCTCAAAATTATAAACATAGAATAATTAAACTTATCTTGTATAAACAAGGAGTTTTCCCTCAGGTTAAGCTGTTATGCGGGTCAATAAGGATTAGTGAAAATGTCTGAAAAATTAATAGTGACTACTTTACTTTTTGAAGGGTTTGAACTTTTAGATGTGTTTGGGCCTCTTGAAATGTTTGGTTTTACTAACGTTTTGAAAGAAAACATTGAGCTTAAGTTTGTCTCCGAAAACGGTCAACCGGTTAAAAGCTCAGCTGGCCCTATTAGTGTTGTCGACTACAGTTTTTCTGATGTTGTGGTTAGTGATGTTTTGATCATTCCGGGTGGTATGGGTACAAGAACTGAGGTGAATAATAAGGCGTTAATTAAATGGCTTGCCTATCAATGTGAAAAAACTAAAATTATATCTTCTGTATGTACTGGTTCAGCCCTCTTGGCGAAAGCGGGAGTCTTAGATCATTTATCAGCAACAACTAACAAAATGGCTTTTAAATGGGTTAGCTCCATTAATTCAAAAGTTGACTGGGTACCAGAAGCAAGGTGGGTTGAATCAAATGATATTTATACGTCATCAGGCGTATCCGCAGGTATGGACATGGTGCTTAGTATTATAGCTAAATTATACGGCCAAGAGGTTGCTATGCAAGTCGCTAATGGCACTGAATATGAGTGGCACCAAGACGCCAGTTATGATCCTTTTGCAAAACTACATGGTCTGGTGTAATCCCATATAACAAGGTTTTTTAAGTCAAAGCTCGTAATAGTTTACTCGGTTCCACTTAGCAGCACATTTTAGCAAACTATTATCATCCCCTTATTGAGGTGTTAGGTATTTAAATGAGTAGGAAGCACATTTTAAAACATAGTATTGTGATTTTTGTACTTCTTGGGAGCTTTACCTCTTTAGTATTCGTGCTTTTTTTAGGTATAGATAACCTATCAAATGTTAGATATTTTTCAAGTACTAGCATTTATGTCGTAATCATCATGTACATTTTTGCAATTATTTTTGGTTCTGTTCTCTCTTTGCCTGCCGCCTTTATAAATTACTTTTTATCAAATTACTCATTCAAAAATAATCACCATGAGTATTTTTTTCAATCTAGGTTTTTAACTTTTATTTATGGCTTTCTCAATGGTTTGGTTATTACAATTATTCTTAGCATATTCATAATGGTTAGGGAGTTAAAATTCGAACTTGAGTTAGAGGCTTTTATTTCTTTACCTTGTGTAGTTTCCTCTTTATGCTTTTGTTTCTATAGACGAAAAAAATATCTAACAAAAACTTAAAACGGAAAGAAACACAGTTGTTTTTTTCTCCATCGTCGCTTGTTTTAGCCAACAATTTCTTCCTGTTAATTAGGCGTTAGGCTTTTCAAATTGAATTAGATTGATGTGTGTTTTTAGGAGTTGGTAAAACAATTATTTATCTGAGAAGAATAAATTGTCTTATGCTACTTCTAGTACTTATCTAATAAAATTGAATTGCCCCCTAATAACAACTGTAAGCTTAGTGCAGGTATTTTAATTAAATTTCATCAAGGAATAAGTTATGAATAATAAAAAAATCCCTTTTTTATAAGTTGTCAGTTAGCTATTTTTATTCTCCTTACAGCTTGCGGAGGAGCTAGTGAAGAAACTGATAGTGTAGGTTTTAGTGATATGCTAAAAGCAGTTGATTCTTTTAATAAAGCAGCAAAAGCAATGGAAAAGGTTGCACCATCATCATTTGAAACTGAATGTTTGCCATTAATGGAAAGTTTTGATGTTATTACAGAGTCTTTTGCCGACACACCAATTAAAGAGTCCCAACGAGCCGAACTAGTCGATATATATGAACGTTGCTATGATTCCATTCAGCAAGAAGTTGAAATGACTAAAGTTGAGTTTGAAGGACTATCAATATCATCCATATGTTTAATTGAAGTACAGGATGCAAGTGATATTTTCAGCGATCTGAATAGCTCTATTAATCTATTTTCGAAAATGTCAATAACTAAAGAGGAAGACAATAATGCTGCAAAATTTGCCGCTGCAGGGCTAGCTTTAAACATCAATTTACTTGGAGGAAAGGTCGTGGTTAATCGCAGGGTTAGTTGTCCACTGGAAATATCAGGATTCAACTCGGAACAAGACAGCTAGATACTTGAAAAATAACTGATAGAGCCTACAAGAGCTTCAAACGGAAAAAATATAATAGGCTACGTTCCGCTTCGTTAAGCATTATAGCCAACTATTTTTTTCGCTTAAGTGGCGTTAGCAGGCACTACTTGTTCTTAATTGTTTTGGTAGTGTTTGGCTAATTTAGTATTTAGTTGATTGGTAATAATTCTTTGTTATTGTTTATCAATCACGGTTAGTGGCTAAGTAGTGCCGCAGTATTTTTTGCATCTCACCTCCATTAATTTAATTTTTACTTTGCTGGTGTTTTTAGTGCTTTAATTAATATTGCTGCTAACAAGGTAGATCACATGTATACTTTGCTAGCGCTCCGCGCATTTTACCAAATTGTACTTAGCCGCTTAATTTAGCGTTAGGTTTTAAAAAATTATCAATAATAAGGAGAATCCATAATGGATTATTTTATAGGCGCACTGAAAAAATATGCTGACTTTAAAGGTCGAGCACGTAGAAAAGAGTACTGGATGTTCGTACTTATTTATATGGTTATTCAAGTCGTTTTTGCCGTACTTGGGTTGGATCTTATTTCAATGTTAATAGGTCTTGGACTGCTAGTTCCAAGTCTTAGTATTGGTGCTAGAAGATTGCATGATACAGGACGTTCAGGGTGGTGGCAGTTAATTTATTTAGTTCCACTTATCGGTCTAATAGTCATGATTGTCTTTTTAGTTCAAGATAGTCATGATGAAAATGACTATGGTGTTAACCCTAAGTCTGGTGTTCCAGCATAAAACCTATCAAGATAATCAAACGGAAAAATAACAGTTGGCTATCGCTTCGCGATTATAGCCAATCGTTATTTTCCGTTTATGAAAGCGTATATGGCTTGCAATACACTGGTTTAGTACTTGCAAGTTTTTCAAAGGAATGACTAATTAAATGACAGATAATGGAATAGCTTTCCTCAGGTTTCCTGCTTTCCTAATCGACATGGTTTTGATCATGATGCCATTGATTATATTTACAAAAGCAGGGGGGGGCATCCCACATATTTAATGGAAGTTTAGAGGTTGAATGGTTAATACTTTGTTATATACCAGTTATGTTTTTTATATATTGGGCATTCAATATTAACATTGGCAAAAGAATATTTAACCTTAGAGTTGTGGACGCAGATACAGGTGATAAAGCTACTACTTTCCAATTATTTAAAAGGTCGTTGCTGTTCTCACTTGTTGTGTCGTTTAATGTAGTCTTTATTTTCCCATTATTTTTGTCTAAAAAGCATCAAAGTTTTCATGACATGCTAGCAAATACTATTGTCATTAAAAATAATGGTGTATCAAGCAAAACAAGCTAATAAACAAGCTTTGTTCAAACAGAAATTCAATTTGTTATACGGTAAGCACTGAAAAATATTAGTTCAGTATTTTTATGTGGTTGTTGTGTTTAAGTGGTTTAAATCAGCCTTTTACGCCTTGTTTTTCGTATTGTGATTGACTGTTTTAGTCCGTTTATTATGGCGTTGGTACCAAAAAGGATTTAGGTTATGCCGAAAAATTTGAAGTTAAATTACGTAGAGTTTCCCGCTAAAGATATTCCTGCCACCAAAAAGTTCTTCGAGGACGCATTTGGTTGGCGTTTTACCGATTATGGTGCCGATTATATTGCTTTTACTGACGAGGGATTAGACGGTGGGTTTTACAAACCAGAATTAACATCAGTAGCTTCAAATGGCTCTGCTTTACTAGTATTAAAAACTAGCGATTTGGAGAAAACTCAGGCAATTGTAGAATCTTATGGGGCTAAAATATCTACTCCAATTTTCTCGTTCCCAGGTGGTAGTCGATTTCACTTTATAGAGCCAAGTGGTAATGAGTTTGCAGTTTGGTGTTTAGCAGGCGCATAACAAAAAATTAAATAGGGGCTTGATGCTTCAAGGAGTTTTGTCAAAAATGTCTAAAATTGAATTCTCAAGAGAACAACGAGAATCTATGGTTCAAAAACTTCAGTCTTATTTTGACAACGAACTAGATCAGGAACTTGAGCAATTTGACGCAGAGTTTCTTTTAGACTTCTTTTCTAAAGACATAGGGGCTCATTTTTATAATCGTGGGCTTCATGACGCTCGTGCAATATTCGAGTCTAGAATTGAGTCAATTGACGATGAAATTTATGCTAATGAAAAAGAGATATTCTGAATAATCTAATCAGCAATAGGCGTGCAAGCGGAAAAAAAAACAGCTGCTGTTTCACTGTGTTAACGATTTTAACCAACTACAATTCCTTCCTGAATTGGCGTTATGCCAAAGAGAATTTAATTAGATGCCTGAACCAGATCCATTGAGAGTCATGACATTTTCAACACCGAAAGATCTCGGCGAGTGGCTAAAGGTGAATCACGCCACTGAAAGTGAGCTGTGGGTGAAAATATTTAAGAAAAATACTGAAATTCAAAGTGTTACTTGGAATGATGTCGTGATAGAGATTTTGTGCTGGGGTTGGATTGACGGTATGAAAAAGTCAATTGATGATCAGGCTTACCTTCAACGGATTACTCCCAGAAAAAAGCGTAGTAACTGGTCTAAAAGAAACACTGAACATGCGGAGCGCTTGATAAATGAAAACCTGATGATGGAATCAGGTCTGGTGCATATTCGTGCTGCCAAAGCAGACGGTCGTTGGGAAAACGCCTATGTAGTAAGTGAAATGGAAGTGCCCTCAGATTTCCTCGCTGCACTGGAGAGCAAGCCTAATGCTAAAGAGTTTTTTGGCACTCTCAATAAATCGAGTCGTTATATTATCGCGTACGGATTGATAAGTGCAAAGAAAC
>JAWSUX010000167.1:0-10959 GCA_033852215.1 Colwellia sp.
TTAGCGTTCACTTGATTAAATTTTTCTAATTGCTCAGCTGTAGCAGGTAATTGATGTTTTTCTTTCCACTCGTTATAAGGCATGCCATACACTTGCTCACGGGCTGTATCTATGTCGACAGCTACACCCAATTTTTCTGCTTCGCTAACCGTCCATTTACTAAAACAGTTACGGCAAAAACCCGCTAGATTCATTAACTCAATATTTTGAACATCTTTACGGTTATCCAAGTGTGCTAATAAACGGCGAAAAACCGCAGCCTGAATTTCTATTTCTTTATCCATTGTTTTTCCCTTGTCTTATCTTGTTTACTTAGTTGGTGTATTTTTACTATATTGTCATTTTTCTTTGATTAACTAATCTATCGGACTGCTTGCGTGACTGCTTCATCATCAGGTTTTGTTGGATCAAAACGTCTTATTTGCACAATCATGCCGATATAAGGATGATCAAAATAATGAACTTCACCAGTGATTACACGTTTATTCTGACTAAAGTTGATGGCTTGTAAAAGCTGTAGAGCGTCAGTTTGATTATTCTTGCTAGAGCTAGCTGTTTTAGCGGCAATATTAAAATCTGCAGTGATATAGAGGTAATGATCTAAGTGCACCTTAAAAAAACCATCAAGTAACCAAGGCTGTATTGGTTTGTTGAGAGGGATTACAGGATAGCTATCATCTGCAGTTTCATCATTCATTATTGGTTCGTTTACTGTAGCGGTGAGCTGCTTTATCTCTTGTTCATCTAGTGTTTTGTTATCAATTTTTTCATCATCAACTTTTGCATCATTAAGTAGGGCAATATTTTCAAAAATAAGTTTCAGTTGTGCTACTTGTTGCTGCTGAGCAGCTGTCAGTGCTTGTGAGGCAGGTAATTCTTCTTGTGTCTTTATATCGCTTGTTTGTTGTGAATCTAATGCTAATGGTTGAACTAGCTCTTCATTAGTTATACCTTCATTAACTATGCCTTCATCAGCTATGCTTTCATTAGTCATGTTTTCGTTTTCACTAAGTGTTAATAAAGCTTGTTGTTCTTCCTCATAAGCGAGTTGTTTTTCTATTTGTTCATTAACTGCTTTTTGATAATGTTCTTCAAGGTGTTCACCTGCAAAAATTTTTACGGGCAGTGCTTTATTACGGGTAATGCCTATTTGTCGCCAGCCAAGATGTAATAGAGGTTTGAAATTTTTGCTCCACTTTAAGCGATTAATAATATCGGTTAACAGTAATGAGTCTTTATTGATTAAATAAGGTTGATGATCATTTTTCAAACCACTTGCATTAATAGTCGTAGGTACTTTTTGTATTGGGAAACCGTTTAGGTCATTATTACTTGGCGTAAGTTTATTTATAGAAATGTCACCAGAGACACGTTCAGTATTACCACTAATATCAGGGTTTTTACCGCTACTTTGTTGTGTTGATGGTAGTGGTTGTAACAATATATCTTTTTTTACTAAGCAGAGTTTGTTTTGTGAAAAGTAGGGGTACCGCGGTGTATCGATAAATTGTATAGCTGAAAATTTTTCTTCTGCGGCATTTAAAAGAGCAAGTTGCGCTGTCGTTAAACCTTGTAGCTCTTCTTCAACCAATATTGCAGTGTTCAATACACCATCAGCCTGAGTTAATCTTGAATACTCATCATTAATAGGTCGCGCTTCACTTAGGCCATTATTCGTTGCTAGCGTCTCGTTTAAATAGCTATTTAAAGAATTGTTTGAAGAGTCGCTTACGGGTTCAACTATGTCAAAATTTTCTCTTGTTTGTTCAGATATTACTTGTTCAGGTTTTATTTGCTCAGAGCTAATTTCTGAAAGTGCATCAAGTACTAATGTCTCAGTAAGTTGTGCATCAAGTTCCATTAAACTTTTAAGGGTAATAAACTCAAGCGGGTTTTCTGCTTCACTTATGGTGTTATTCGTTGGCTCACATTGCGGTAATTGTTGCTTTAATGAAGCAATATCTGGTTGTAAATAAGGCGTTAATAAATCGAAATAATTCTCATAGTTTGGCAATTGAACATCATTGGTAAATTGCTCTTTTAATAATTTTTTATCACCTAGTTGTTTGAATAATATCACCTCAACTTCAAACCAACGTGGTGCTTTTTCTTGTGCTGTTGCTGCTATAACCGAAGTATTAGTGAGGGCACATAAGCTTATTGAGCTGATAAAGGAAAGAAAAGTTAACTTAAATTTCATTTGCTATCCATTGTATTGTCAGGTGTGGCATTTGTTCACTCGTTATTTATTCACGAGCACATACTTAATTCTCTCTGGTTAAGCATGTGCTAGTTAAGTATTTACTTGATGTGACTTACTTCGCTAATTCATTCAATATATTTGTTACTAAGGTAAAACGTGCTTGCGCATCATCATTCGCTTTGACAAACTTTAATTTATTCGCGCTAGCCATTTTGTAAACACTAGGTTGATTTTGAATTAAGCCTATTATCAACATCGGATCGACGTTGGTATTTTCGCTAAATTCAATAGAGCCACCAGTAGCGCTAGCTTCAATGCGTGATATGCCAATAGTTTGTGCTTTTAAGCGCACTTTAGCAATATGTATTAAGTTTTTCGTCGGCTGTGGTAACAAACCAAAACGGTCAATTAATTCTACTTGAATATCATCTAAATCTCGTTTGTTTTTACAGCTAGCAATACGTTTGTACAAACTTAAGCGTAGACTAACATCGAAGATATAATCGTCAGGTAATAATGCAGGCACGCGTAATTCTATTTCTGTTTGTGCTGACATTACTTGGCTAAGCGATAATTGTTTGCCTTCTTTTAGGGCGGCTACCGCTTGGTCTAGCATCTCCATATACAAACTAAAACCGACTTGACTCATAGAGCCACTTTGATCTTCGCCAAGCAATTCACCTGCACCACGAATCTCTAAATCATGGGTAGCAAGGGTAAAACCTGCACCTAAGTCTTCTAGTGAAGCAATGGCATCAAGGCGTTTTTTGGCATCTTTAGTGATGCGTTTCTCATGTGGCGTTAATAAATAAGCATACGCTTGATGATGTGATCGACCAACACGACCGCGCAATTGATGTAACTGAGCTAAACCAAGATGATCGGCTCTGTCCATAATTATCGTGTTGGCACTCGGCACATCAATACCTGTTTCAATAATGGTGGTACAAATAATTACGTTAAAGCGCTGATGGTAAAAATCGCTCATAATACGCTCTAATTCGCGTTCACGCATTTGGCCATGTGCAGTAGTAACACGTGCTTCAGGCACTAAAGCTTGAATATCCGCAGCGGTTTTCTCTATGGTATCAACATGGTTGTGTAAAAAGTAAACCTGACCACCACGCAAAGTTTCACGCAGAATAGCTTCACGAATCAGTGCTTCATCACGTTCACGGACAAAAGTTTTAACGGCTAAACGTTTGGCAGGGGGTGTCGCAATTATGGATAAATCGCGCATGCCGCCCATCGCCATGTTTAAGGTTCGCGGTATAGGTGTGGCGGTAAGCGTGAGAATATCAACATTACTGCGCAGTTGCTTTATTTTTTCTTTTTGTTTAACACCAAATCGATGTTCTTCATCAACGACTAATAAACCTAAATCATGATATTTGATACTGTTTTGCAATAATTTATGCGTACCAATTAAAATGTCAACTTGGCCTGACTCAATACGAGTGATTATTTCTTTTTGCTCTTTTGGCGTTTTAAAACGTGATAATACTTCGATAGATACAGGCCAATTGGCAAACCTGTCTTTAAAGTTTTCATAATGCTGCTGAGCGAGTAATGTGGTAGGTACTAAAATAGCGACTTGTTTATTATCATTTACTGCAACAAAAGCGGCGCGCATAGCCACTTCTGTTTTGCCAAAACCAACATCGCCACACACTAATCTGTCCATAGTTTTATGCGATAACATATCGCTAATCACTGCGTTGATTGTTTGTTTTTGATCGAAGGTTTCTTCAAAACCAAAACTATCGCTAAACGCTTGGTAATCTTGTTTGTCACGCTTAAAACTATAACCATGATTGCTCGCGCGTTTGGCATAAACATCAAGTAATTCCGCCGCAACATCACGAACTTTTTCGGCTGCTTTTTGTTTAGCTTTGCTCCAGGTATCGTTACCTAATTTATGCAAAGGTGCGTGTTCACTGTCGGCACCAGAATAGCGGCCAATTAAGTGTAAAGAGGCAACAGGTACGTAAAGTTTGGCTTCATTGGCATAACTTAACACTAAAAACTCTGTAGTGAGGCCACTATTTTCTATGGTTTGTAAACCTTGATAGCGGCCAATCCCATGCTCAATGTGTACTACGGCTTGACCAATCGTTAATTCAGCAAGGTTTTTAAACAAAGCGTCGGCTTGTAAGTCTTGTGCTTTGGTTCTTCGTCTTGCTTGAGAAACATGATCACCAAGTAACTCGGCTTCTGTCACTAGCGCAATAGCATTTTTAGCACTAGCGCCTTTGTTTTGAAAGGAAAAACCTTGGCTCAAACTGTTTACGGTAATACCTAAACTTTCAGGAGCGTTGATAAAATCATCGATACAGGCAAATTGGACAACTTTGATATTATCGCGCTCAAGTAGTTCTATAACGCTTTCTCGTCGACCTTGGCTTTGCGCGATAAAAAGTATTTTGTTCGGTGTTTCTTTATCCGCAATAAAGTTATTAATCAACTCAAAGGGTTGCTTTAATTTATGATTAATTGTTAAGTCGGGCAGGGCGTTAACATCAAAATTTATATCGCTAGTTTTGATTTTTTCTTCGTCATGTGGTGCAGAGATTGCAGTCTCTTTTATAGTGATACGATCAAAAGGTTTTAATGCGCTATAAAGTTGATCACTATTTAAAAATAGTTGCTCAGGTGGTAATAACGGTCTGGTTGGATCATAACGACGGTTTTCATAACGATAATCAATATCTAGCCAGTACTGTGTTAATGATTTATCTAAATCACCGCTGATAACAATTAAGGTGTTTTCGGATAAATAATCGCATAGGGTATTGGTTGGGGAGTTGTCGCTTTCTTCATTTTCTTTGTCAGGAGCAGCGAAAAAAAGTGGTAAATAGTATTCTATACCTGCAGGCAAGATACCATTGCTGACTTTATGGTAAATAGATTCTTTATGAATATTGCCGCTAAATAGTTCTCGATATTGGCTTCTAAATAAATTAATACCCGCTTCGTCAATTGGAAATTCATGAGCAGGCAATAAATTAATCTGCTCTATTTTATCTTTTGAACGTTGGTTTTCAGGATCAAATAATCTGATTTCATCAATTTCGTCATCGAAAAAATCTAAACGAAATGGCATTTTACTGCCCATTGGAAATAAATCGAGAATTGCACCGCGGGCAGAGAATTCACCGTGCTCCATTACCTGTTCTACATTACGATAACCATTGGCTTCAAGTGATTGACGCATTTGGTGTAAATCTTTTCTGTCACCTGTTTTAATAAGTAAACTATTGGCTTCAATGTATTGTTTAGGCGCAAGTTTTTGTACCAGTGTTGTTACCGGCACAATGATGATGCCTTTTTCCATACGTGATAACTGATAAAGTGTCGCTAAGCGTTGAGAAATAATGTCTTGGTGTGGTGAAAAATTATCGTATGGCAAGGTTTCCCAGTCAGGAAATAAATGAATGTCTATTTCTTGATTAGTTTCATTGTTAACGTTGTCTTTTTCTGCCTTAGCTAAGCTAAGTAACTCTTGCTCTATACGTAGCGCTGACGGGGTATCGTGAGTAATAAATAAAATCAGTGTATCAGCCGTTTTTGCCCCTTCGTATAATGCGACACTGCTTGCACTACCGTGTAGGTTATGCCAACTTTTTCGGTCGGGGTTTTTACCACGTCGTTTAGCTAATGTAGGGGTTAACAGCTTGCTTGATTTACTCATGACGACCTTAGAGTGTTCTGACTACAAAAATATTATCGGCTATTCTAATTAAGCTAGCTAAAGATCGCTAGTGCTATGTGTTTAATCATTGTTTTAGTTTTAGCTGATGTCAGAAGAAATGTTGTTTATTGCTAGTAAGTTGACAGAAATACTTTCTTTGATGAGGCCTGTAAGTGATTTTACCGTTAGTATTTAACAAATTGTAAGGAACTGTAATAAACAACTGTATCGACTTGGGAATTATGTTAAAAACTGGCATGATAGAGTTTACCCACGATTGTTAATTATTCTTACTTTACTGCTGTTAAAAACAGCTGTAATTCTTCCGTTACTTAAAAGGACAGAACATGTCATTTTTATCTTTAGCCCGAACACCGCTAACTCGCTCTGTTTTCACTAAAATTACCTTAACTGTCTCTGCCTATTTATGTGTTATTTCGTTAGCTAGCCAAGCAACCGAGGTACAAAAAGTGACGGTTGAACGTGCCGAACAATTACTTTTTTTCCCGGTGAAAAAAGCGACCGCGTTAAGTAAAGCGATTAATCATGCACAAGTACCAGCGCAAATTTCAGCGCAGGTAGCCAGTATTAATGTGCAACTCGGTAGTGTCGTTGAAAAAGGTCAAATACTCGTTAATTTAGACTGCCAAGATAAACA
Source organism: Colwellia sp. (assembly GCA_033852215.1). Lineage (GTDB taxonomy): Bacteria > Pseudomonadota > Gammaproteobacteria > Enterobacterales > Alteromonadaceae > Colwellia. The sequence goes on from JAWSUX010000167.1 coordinate 6,553, forward strand.
GATTGACTTAACGCGGCAGCAATCATTGCAAATAGCGGCTAAAGCACAACTATTATTAGCCAAACGCAGCTTTGAGCGTTCAGTAAAATTAAAAAATAACCGTCATATCGGCGAAGCTGAGCTTGATGAGAGTGAAGTCAGTGTCACGGTTGCACAAGAAAAGTTACGTCAAGTAGGTAGTGATACAAAATCAGCAAGTCTAGCGGTTCAACGCTGTAAAGTTATAGCACCTTTTTCAGGGGTGGTTAGTGCACGGTTAGTGAGTGAAGGTGATTATGTAAATACGGGTCAATCATTGGTAAAAGTATTAGAAAAAAACAATCTTGAAATTGAAGCTCAAATTTCATTAGATCAAATGACTAACTTTCGCCAAGCAGAACAATATCACTTTATTAGTCACGGACAAAAATATCCACTTAAATTAAAGAATATTGTCAGTTTTGTTGCCAGCAATAGTCGCTCTCAAGTGGTTACTTTTACTTTGGATACAAGCGATAAGGTTGTTAACGGTAATGTTATTAACGGTAATGTTATTTACGGTAATAGTAAACAACGACTCTTAGCGGGTATGAACGGTATGATCAGTTGGCAAAGTAAGCGCAGCTTCTTACCCGCGCATATACTGACTCAACGAAAAGGTCGTTATGGTCTTTTTGTCATAGAACAAAAAGCAGAAAAAACACTGGCCAAATTTATTGAATTACCTAACGCACAAGAGGGAAGGCCTTTTGAGTTAATCATTGATAAAGAACAAAAAATCATTGTTGACGGTAGACACCGAATCAATATTGACTCACTTGTTACTGTTAAGAATAAGTGAGAATAAAGCATGTTAGTTAGTTTAATTAAGAATCATGTTTTTACCAACTTAACTTTTGCTTTAGTGTTAGTTGTTGGTTTTTTCAGTTACCAAAATTTACCACGTGAACAAGACCCTACGGTTAATTTCAATTGGATACAAATTACCACTATTTTCCCTGGGGCTTCAGCTGAAGACGTTGAGAAAAAAGTAACACTGCCAATGGAAGAAGCGGTTGAAAAGTTACAAGATATGAAGTTTGTATCAAGTAATTCTCGTGAGAGTATTTCAAGTATTTTGATTCGTTTTCAGGATGTTGGAGACCGTATGTTTGATAAACGGGTTTCAGACTTACGCCGTGAAATCCAAAATGTTGAAGACAAATTACCTGTTGAAGTTGACCGACCACTAATTTTTGAAGTCACTTCATCTAATGCTTTTCCTAGCGCAACAGTGTTAGTGCATGGCGCGGCTAACGATGAAAACTTACGTGAAAAATCACGTGCGGTTGAACGTGATTTAGCCCGTATAAAGGGGGTTGATAGGGTTATCGCTACTGCCTTGTATCAACCTGAATTACAGATACGTTTTGATGTTGATAAGTTGCAAGCATTAGGCGTATCGCCAATTGATATTACCGATACCATTAGACTGTTTTTTAAAGATGTTTCTGCGGGGGCTGCCAATATTGCTGCTGAGCGTTGGTTGGTACGTGTAGATGGCACAACGGTTGAACCTAGTGTTATTGCACAACTCCCTATTATTAGCGCTAATTTAAGTCAACGAGTTCGCATTGGTGATGTAGCAGAGGTTGTTCGGGCACGAGCAAAGGCTGATAAACTAGTGAGTTATCAAGGTCGTCCTGCAGTAATGTTCGCGGTAATGAAACGAGATAAAGCGAACACTTTAGCGCTAGTTGAACGCATTAATGATTACATCATAGAGAAAAACAAAAACGCAGATGGTTTGTCGGTCATTATCACCTTAGCAGACGACCAAACGTTAATAACCAAGAACGCTTTAAATATTATGCAAACAAATGCCATCTTCGGTTTATTGTTTGTCATGTTAATTACTTGGCTATTTTTAGGTAGCAAAATTTCTTTTTTGATTACTATAGGTATTCCTTTTACTTTAGCAGGTACTTTTTTTGTACTTGAACTGTTGGGGCAAACGTTAAATACCTCAGTATTTCTCGGTATTGTTATAGCCTTAGGTATGTTGGTTGATGATGCTGTTGTCGTGGTTGAATCTATTTATAACCGCTTACGCCATGGTAGTGCTAATGCCTTTAAAGCCGTAAGTGAAGGACTCTTTGAAGTGATAGGCCCTGTTACTGCATCAGTATTAACTACCATGGCTGCTTTTTTACCGCTTATGTTACTGCCAGGGATTTTAGGGCAGTTTATGATGGTTATTCCCATGGTGGTGACATTGGCGTTAGCCATTAGTTTGATTGAAGCTTTTTGGATGTTGCCAGGGCATATTCTGGTGAGTAATATCAACTTTATTAAACCGTCTAAAGTACAATTATTACGTCATCGGTTTACTCACTGGATTAGAATTAAATACTGTAAAGGTTTACTTAAAGTATTACGTAAACCCATTAGAGCTATTATGATGTTTGTGCTGTTATTAGTTATGGCTGTTGGTGCGCTTGCGGCGGGTCTAATTAAAGTTGATTTTTTTGCCTCAGACCAACTACGTTTGTTTTACGTTAATATCAGCATGCCGACCAGTACTTCATTACAAGGAACATTAGACAAAGTATTAACGATTGAAAAAGCGGTTAATAAACATGTCAAAACAAGCGAGGTTAGAACTGTTGTTAGTTATGCAGGACAACAACATACCGAAATGGAGCCTCTATTTGGCGAACATTATGGTCAAATACTGGTCAGTTTAAATCCCGCAGATAGTGATGATCGCACCGTTGATGAAATTATAGATTCAATGCGAAAAGATGTTACCGGCGTCGCTGGTCCTATGAATATTTCTTTCTTAACACTGGCAGGCGGACCACCAACGAGTAAACCTATCAGTGTTAAAGTCAGAGGTAATGATTATGCTGAACTTAGACTAGCAACAGACGAGCTTGCTAGTTTTATGAGAAATAACGAACACTTCATCGATATTAGTGATGATGATAGCGCAGGTAGTTATGGACTGACATTAAAGCTTAACAATGATGCTATTTATCGCACCGGCATTCGACCCGACGTGGTGATGCGTACAATTAAGCTATTAGTTGATGGTGAGATTGCGAGTCAAATTCAACATCAAGGAGATCAACTCTCTGTTCGAGTGCAATCAGCTAAAGCACTTAACCGTAGTTTTGACAATATTGAAGACGTGTTAGCAATGCAGTTACCACTAAAAAATGGCAATAAAATACCATTGGGTGAGCTAGTAGATATAACCACCGCGCAAGTTAAAGGTAATTTACGTCACTATAACTTTAAACGTACTATTACCCTTGAATCTAATATTAACAAAGCAGAGATTAATACGGTTGAAGCCAATAAATTATTACAAGATTACTGGCCTACTATCATGGGGGAATACCCTAATGTTGATTTAGATTTTTCTGGTGAACTTGATGATATTCAAGAAAGTATGGATGCTATAGGTGTGCTATTTTTATTTGGAGTAGCGCTAATGTACCTAATTTTAGCGACTCAATTTAGTAGTTACTTTCAACCATTTATGATTTTAACCACTGTGCCTATGGCATTTACGGGGGTAATTTTAGGGTTGATTGTAACCAGTAATCCGCTAAGTTTATTTACCATGTACGGCATTGTTGCGTTAGCGGGGATTGCTGTTAATTCCGCTATCGTTTTAATTTCAAAAGCAAACAGTAACATTGAAGAGGGTATGACTTTATTGCATGCAACATTTTATGCGGCAAGAAGAAGAATGTTACCTATTATAATAACTACGTTTACCACGGTAGCGGGGCTTTTTTCACTGGCAACAGGTTTAGGTGGTAGTTCATTGATTTGGGCACCCGTTGCAACATCTATTGTGTGGGGTTTATTGTTTTCAGCGGTTTTATCTATGTTTATTGTGCCGGCAATATATTTACTTTCAATGAAGCGTAGCTTTGAAGGTAAGCGCTTTGACAAAAATAATCTTTAAGACTAAACCTAATAGTGCTGCTTGGTTAATTTATTAACAAACAAAAGCAGTCATTAAAAGATAAAAGACATCACATGGATTATTTTTACAAGGAATTTAATAATGACAAATGTTATCAAAGCTCACGTTATACCGCATGCTAAAAGGTTTTCTGTAATTGCCTTTGCTTCACTGCTAACTCTAACGAGTGTGGTTAGTTTTGCTCAACCGGATGCAATGCAACAAAAGCAAAGCAATACAGTAACGACAGCGAAAAGCCAAACTACGGTGGTTTACTTAAATAACTCATCGAGAGAGCAATTAGAGACCTTAAAAGGAGTTGGTCACAAAAAAGCACAGGCTATAATTGCTTATCGTGAGCAGTTTGGTGCTTTTAAATCAGTAGCAGAGCTGATTGAAGTTAAAGGTGTTGGTGAAAAAGTATTAAGTGATAACAAAGCACGTTTGAGAATTTAGCTAAAATAAAG
>JAWSUX010000167.1:11054-11536 GCA_033852215.1 Colwellia sp.
TGGCATTATTCGTTCATTAATTTTTCATAAAAGTTTGTAATAGCGAATGAATTTAACCCATTTAAAAAAGCTTGAAGCCGAGTCTATCCATATTTTTAGAGAAGTAGCTGCTGAATTTGATAATCCAGTGATGTTATATTCTGTTGGTAAAGATTCTGCTGTTTTACTACACCTTGCCCGCAAAGCCTTTGCGCCGGGTAAAATTCCTTTCCCGTTATTGCATGTTGATACCAACTGGAAATTTAAAGAGATGATAGCCTTTCGCGATAAAATTGCAAAAGACTATGGTTTCGAATTACTTGTTCATCAAAACCCTGAAGGGATTGAAATGGGCATGGGGCCTTTTACTCACGGTAGTGCTACGCATACTGATGTAATGAAAACCCAAGGTTTAAAACAAGCACTTAATAAGTATGGCTTTGATGCTGCTTTTGGCGGCGCTCGTCGCGATGAAGAAAAATCTCGTGCCAAAGAACGTGTTT
>JAWSUX010000168.1:0-6679 GCA_033852215.1 Colwellia sp.
TCCATACACTAATCAAAGCCATAATGGTGGGTATATTGTCTTTTAATGGCGCATTAACAAAATGTAGATCCATTTCATTAGCTCCACTTAATAGCTCTTTAAACTTATCGAAACCAAGATCAAGTGCAATAGATAAACCAATAGCAGACCATAATGAGAAACGACCGCCTACCCAATCCCACATATCAAAAACATTACTTTCTTCAATACCAAGCTCCATGGCTTTTGTTTTATTAGCCGTTACCGCAACAAAGTGCTTGGCAATCGATCTTTTATCCGATGAAGAAGTCATTAACCATTCCATTGCCGTTTTTGCATTAGTCATGGTTTCTGTTGTGGTAAAGGTTTTACTTGCAACGATAAATAATACTTTTTCAGGATCTAACGGCCGTAATACCTCGACAATTTGTGCACCATCCACATTCGAGACATAATGTACATTAACACTACCATCACTATAATTTTTTAGCGCCTCGGTAACCATTTGAGAACCTAAAATTGAGCCCCCGACACCGATATTAACAATATCAGTAATTCGTTTGCCCGAATAACCTAGCCAGTGACCTTGACGTACCTTATTAACAAATACTTCCATTTTGACCAATTGCTTTTGCACATCAAGAGTGACATTCACACCATCAAGAATAAGCGGATCATCTGTTTGTTGGCGTAGCGCTGTATGTAATACAGCTCTATTTTCTGTTTTATTGATTTTTTCACCACGAAACATTTTAGCGCGCCAATTACACACTTCGGTTTCTTTAGCTAAAGCCAATAACCCCTCAATCGTTTCACTATCAATTAGGTTTTTAGAATAATCAAGCAGCATATTAGGCAGCTCGATTGAGAACTTATTAAAACGCTCACTATCTTGTGCAAACAAAGTATTCATGTGCTGAGATTTTTTATCTTGGGCAAGTTGCTTAAGTTTTTTCCAGCTGGCCAATGTTTGACGAGATGTCATATAAGTCCTATGAGGTGAATTTCGGGCTGATTATGCGCTATAACGTACGAATAAACTGAGTATTTACTCAATCCAACCGATCTATTTCACATTGTCGTGATGCTGTTTTCATATTATCTAATTACAAATAATAATGTTATCAATTAGTAACGCTATTATTTTAATTGAAAATATAGTAATTAGAAAGCATACTTAAAAATCAAGGAAGCCATTTTAGATAAAAACGACACTAATACCAAGCAAGCAAACTAACTAATTAACCTGTTTAATATTTTCACGAGCAGGAGTAGTTTTACTTATCTAACTGTTCAGATAAATAATTGAAGTATTTAGCGGTTAAAGTTTTCTTTTGGATTAAAGGTCTCATCTATTTTTTTCATACGTTTAATATGATTAATATGAGCTTTACGTGCAGCAAAGGCAAAAACACTAACCATAACCATAATTAAAATTGAAACAAATAAAAAAAATGGTTCTTCAGATAAAGCGCTTTGTAGCCATTCCATGGTCATATATCCTTGTTAAACACTGTATTATATTTCGGTGGTTTTATTTTTGATTATGCAGGTAGAACCAAAAAACATAGTTCAAAAAACATAGTTCAAAAAACATGCAGAATATAAAACATAAAATAACCTTTATCAACTGGTTATTTTATCTAGGCTGATTTATAGCGTAACAAAGTTTTTTAACAAGAAAAACCGATGCCTTATGCACTCCATTATAAGTTAGCGGTGTAAGGTAATAACCTTTAGTTTACTCCTCAAAATAGGTACCCCAACCGTCATACTCAACGTTACATTTTTCAGCCAACTCAAAAAGAGTGATTGTTTCAGCTTTAATAATATCTACGTCTAACATTTGCTCGGTAACAATATCAAAAGCAAATATTTTCTCTCCATTTTCTAACTCGGCTTCTTCTGGATCTTCAATTTCAAGACCTAACTTAAAAGCAGCAATAGCAGCCTTTTCTAATAAGTCGAAATCTTTACTGGCAAAATGATGTTCAATCGTATGATAAACCTCATCATTTGTACCATCTTCTAATAACTCTGTTATTAATACTTCTGTATGGGTTAACCACTGCGATAATGCTTCATTTTTCATGTCAATGCCTATTAATTTTTGCTGTTCTGATACGTAAGTGCTTCAGTCGATAATTCTTCTATTTTAGCCTTCATTGAGCTATGTGCTTCATTAGCCGTATGTCGCAAACTATCACTTCCGTCTTTTTCAAGATAAATTGGTGGCAAGAACTCAATGATAATCTTACCGTTGTTCCAACGGTTTAACTTAATCGTACCGTGTTGATTACTAGAACAAATAGGAACAATAGGTACACCTGCATTTATAGCAGTACGAAAAGCACCTGTTTTAAGTGGCAGTAAACCACGTCCTCTACTGCGGGTCCCTTCTGGGAACAGCCAAATAGATAATTTTTTATGTTTTATTTTGTTGGCTGTTATGGCAATAGTATCCATCGCCTTACTAGTATTTGTTCTATCAATAAGAATATTACCCGTCAGCCAATACATTTGTCCAAAAAAAGGAATCCACTTTAAGCTTTTCTTCCCTACGCTTACCGTGCCAGGTCGAACGGCATTACTCATAGTGAAGAGATCATAACTATTTTGATGATTGGCGATGTAGACAACAGGACCAAGTTCCTTAACGGCATCAGGAATTCTAACATCCATCTCGACCCCTAGAATCTTAGGTATTTTCCCTAAATATTTAGCCGTAATATAGACATTATCACGATGGAACGGCCTAAATAGACAAAGTAGAATAGAGACAATGCAAATAAGCACTAAGGCTACCGTCATTAAAATAAAGCGTATAATGGCTAACAAAAATAAATTCTCAAGATAAATGATAAATAAAGCTGCGAGTATACAGAAAAAAAACTGCGACGGTAATATCAATAATTTATAAAGATTAAGACATTAACTAATGTTAGAAAAATAATAAGTAAATAATAGCTAAATACTGATTGTTTTTTACTCATATTGACTATAGTTATTAAATATAAAAATAATGAATGTTAAAAGAATAGGGAATAAAATGAAAATACTGCTGGTTATATGCGCTATATTACTGTCTTATCCAGTATACGCTTTAGACTATCAAGTAGAGAAAAATAATAGAATCGATGAAATAGCCACGCTTAATATTGGTATACAACTGCAACCGCAGTTATTCGAAGAAAATTTCACTTTCAATAACCAGTTAACATTACATCATAGTGAATACTTTAACCTTTTAGTCACCGCTAATGTAACTCAAACTGCCGATAGCAGGTTGATACCTGCTATCTCTTTACCTATTAATGAAACAAGCCATCAATATGGCTTAATTGGTAAATATTCACTTACCCCTGAATGGCAAGTCTCTGGTGGACTTATGCACTCTAAACCATCTCTTATCATGGGAAACGAACAAAACAACATTGATAATGTCGCCTTGATTGGCACAAGTTACTCTTTCTAATTAATATTTTAAAAAAGACTACTATTTAAGTACTCAACATATAACCTTGCCCCCAAATAGTTTCTATTTGAATTTTGGCCATGCCTGCGCGCAAAAGCTTTTCACGTAATTGTGACATCCTGATATCAATAGTGCGTTCAAGACCATTATAAATCCTGCCAAGTAAGGTACTATAAAACTGATCACGAGATAAAATCTGCCCTTCATTCTCCAGTAATAATCGAAGTAAATTAAATTCAAACCCGGTTAATTTCACTATTTTTTTATTTACAAAACACTTTTGCGTTTTTGGCTCTAAACAGACATTGCCAATAGATAAGCTTGCTAATTCAGCTTTGTATACCCTCTGCTTATATCGACGAAGCAAGGCAGTAATTCTAACGGATAATAACTTAGTAGAAACAGGTTTTACGATATATTCATCGGCGCCAAGATTAAACGCTTGTATTTCTTCGGCTTCACTACCTTGCCTGCTGATAACAATTAATGGTCCATTAAATACTTCTCTAATTCCCTGAATAATAGTGAGCTGTACCATAGTAATGGAGTTGATATTTAACACAATTAACTGTGACGGTTTATCAATAATATTTCTTTTCAATTCTGATGTTAATTGACCATTATAATCTGACTGATTTACCGTATAACCTTGTTCAGCAAGTGAAGGCTGTAATAAATTTAATAGGCTACGGTCATTTTCAATAATTAAAACACTATCATTAACGGCAGGCTTATTAATGACTTGCTGCACAGTTACTTCAAGCGGCTGTATTTCTTCAAAAAGTTGAATGTTTGATGTCATGACAATCTCCTTAAGGCTGTGTTATTTGACAAATAAATTATAAAATAATCGCAGGTGAAGACTGTAATGACTTGTAACGATACTGTAACACTTAGTTGCCTACTATTTAGCTAAACACGAAAGCTAAACACGAAAGCTAAACAAGACTTAATCAACCAATGTTAATAAAGTGATTAAACTTTACCATGATGTTTATTTTTTTTGATTATGCTGTTTTGTTAGGAGAGTTTAATAATAAAAAGGCTTGAGCCTCTGCAGACAAAAAACTTTTCGAGAGGTAACGTTTACTGTTAAGAACTCTACCTGTTGCGCTACTACCTAAAGTAAAAAACACAACATAACCTAACGATGTTTCTTTTATTTCAGTAATATCTGACCATAAAATACGGCTATTAAAATAAAACGACTCTGTCAATACACCTTTTTCATCAAGCGTCAAACTCACTTCACCGCCAGAAGCTTTACTGAACATTTGTCGTAATACCCACCAAGGCTGATGATAATAAACACTCACCGTTTCTATTATGCCCAAACTAATAACAAACCATGCTGTATACGCATTAACAGGCGTAAATAGTAAGATAAACAAACCAAAAAAAGCTAAAACACTCGCTTTGAAGTAAGTTTTTTTATTGTGAAGCAAAGTACTCGACTGAGTATAACATTCAGTATAGTGAGCTTTATCTAGGGTGAATTTTGTCAAAAAAGGAGGTGATATAGTCATTAAAAATAACAAGCAAAAATGCTTTAACAAAAAATAATTGGCTGCAGTTTATCAGAATAACGAAATGAAGTAATCTTATCGAGAAACGAATTATTTATAACTTACTTTATGAATTAATTTATTGATAACGGATCATAGTCAAACACATATTTAAATGATCAACTAAGCTACATAATTGTGAAAAGTCTTCATTACTTATCTGCGTTTTAGCTGTTAATAATTGCGTACAAATAACACCGACCGCTTTGCCTGCAATTCTTACTGGTATTATAGATATAGCACCATTCTTTATTAAATCACTCATTTCTTGAGTGATTAAATCTCGCCATAATCCTTGGCTTTTATCATTAATGAGTACAGGAGTATTCTCTTTTATTCCCCGAGCAATGGCATTATCACTTTCTTTGATATTCAGATATATTTTAAGCGGCTCTGGCTCTGCTTTATCATTAATAACAAGACGTGATTTCACCGCACTTTTTTCATCAACTAACATCAAAAAAGAACAACGGTCAAAAGAAAACACTTTGCTCATATCAACTAATGCTAAATGAAGATACTCATTCAAATCTTTACTGTTTTTCATTAAATTAGTTAATTTCATAAAAGTGTTAAGTAGCGCTTTTTCTTTACTAACCTCCTTTAAAGAAGAAACAAACATAGCTTGAGAAAAATCTCCGCCATGAGGCAGTGCTTTAATGTGCTCAGTTAAAATATCGGCGCCATAAGACGACAATAACTTAGTGGCTTGCTTACGAGTATGCTCAATTCGCACTTTTAACTGCTTCACTGATATATTCATTATTTTTGCAATGTCATCAAGCAGTTGGGTAAACTCTTCTTCATTATCTCCTGGCTGAGAAATAATGCTGCTAAGTTTGTCAGAAAAGTAAATAATTTTAACTTCGTCCGTTCTGCTCGTTGGCTGATCTAATGCTTTAATCAATAAATCACTTAAGTTCCAAGTGGTAGCAAGCCCTTTACTTAATTCAGTAAAACTTGTACCCATCAGTTGTTGGCAATACCCTTGATAATCTTCTACCAGTCGACTGTCATCATTGGCTAATTTTCTTGCTAAACGTCCACCAGTGCTCCAAAAAGAAGTTTCACCAATACGATATAACATCGCAGCTAGGTAGACTTCCTCTTGCACTTCATCGCTGTAATTAGGCACCATCATTTTTGCTAACATGCCTGCGTAAAAAGAATTAGCCATTGAGTGGGTAAGCTGCTCATAAACATTTATATCGACATTATTGCTCGCTAATAAACTAGAAACTAATTTAGCAGTTAAACAAATATTTTTAACTGACTGAATACCTAATACCACGGTGGCACGAGAGATAGTGGTAACTTTATTAACACCAATATGCTGAATATTATTCGCCACTTTAAGCAAACAAGACGATAAGGCTTGATCATGTAAAATAGCTTCACTTAATTTAGGTAATGAAGACTTATCATCATTAGAAAATTTGTCTAACATCCTAGCGGTAGACGTTATAGCAGGTAACTCACTATTGGCAATAAGATCGATCCATTGCTCTGTCGTTTGAGGATGTTGATGATTCATGATGCAAATTTCATTTTTGTTTATCGTTGAAGTAATTTTACTATGCACTCAATATGAAGGGATGTCTAAATGTTTATCAAAAGAAAACAACTATTTATAAATATAGAAGAATATATGCTAAAAAAA
>JAWSUX010000169.1:0-18069 GCA_033852215.1 Colwellia sp.
TTCTTAACTGATCGGCATTAGCTATTTAGTGGCTTTTTTATGCCCGTACATCATCTAAACACCTCAAAAAACCACTAATTTAACCTAATAGGTTAATGCTTTATTTTTTTCTTGCCAGTAACCGAGTCTCTTTTATAAAAATACCTCTCCAAATCACAGAGGCGACTATGAATAAAACAACATTAATTACAGGTACTACAGCTGCAATTTTAGCTTTTGTCATTGTTGGGCTCGTCAAACTTAAAAGCAAAAAAGGTACAAGTAATGAGTAAAGAAAATATAACTTTATTAAAAGCGTCAGGTGCAGCACTAGTGCTAGCACTTATTGTTGTATGGGCATCAAATAACGTTGATGCAGTTGAAGACACGATAGGTTAAGGGGGTATTATGAAAATACGCAAAATCCAACCAGTAATGATTCAATGCCCTAGCCCTACAGGTAGTGGTTATGGCGAAGAGTGGACAATCAAGCTTCAACAGGGCATGACGTACCATTCTATTGAGCTAGAAACCAACTTAGCTGAAGTGGCTACAATCAAAAAAGTGACTATTGATATTGGTGGTACACCTATCGCTTATGCAAGTAACGTTATGCTTGATTTGCTCGATAAAATGTACCAAAAACACCAGCAAGCAGGGCGTTTTATTTTTGATTTGTCAAAATTTGAATATCGCTCTGTTGCAGGTATTTTCCAAACGCAATTAGTCACAGGCATTAAAGACGATGTGACTATGACAATCGAGTTCGGTGCTAAAGATGTAGCCGACCCAGTAATACCTACTTTAAAAGCTAAGGCGTGGGTAACTGATAATGATGGCGCAGGCCGCTTGTTTATCCCTAATCGTTACGAGTTAACGCAATATGCTGCGGCTGCAGGTGAGCATGCTTGGGATTTTCCTAATGGCTCAGAGGTTAAATTTGTACAGCGTATGATTTTCAAAGAAAACGTTGCAAATATTACTGAGATTAAAGTGAAACGTGGTCGAAATACTATTCATACGGTTAAACGTAGCGATTTAGATTACATGCTTAAGCGTCATGCAGATGTCGCGTTGCAGGCAGGTTATTGCTTGCTTGATTTTACTTTATTCGGTTTTGGTACTCACGGTGCAATCAGTACGGAGGGCTTAAATTTTGAGTTCGACGTTGATAGTGCAGGTGCAATTAAAACGTATGTTGAGGGTTATGAGCAAGTATCGTTCCCACAACCTCAAACCGTAGCGTAATAAGGGGTCTACCATGTGGGAAGACTTAATGAAATTCGGCGAGGGTGCTTGGGAAAGCGTGAGCGAAACGGCCGAAGTTTACGTTAAATCGTTAGCTGAAGCTAAAGCACAAGGCAAGGTGGCGCGTGAGCAAGAGGCAAGACGAGACCCTGACCTGCTAAACCAATCCGAGCCGCAGACAGGAACGCGTACAGATGGTTCAACCATTGTCGCGCCAAGCAACGCGCAACAGCAGCCGCTAATTAGCGGTATGAGCAATACGACACTAGCTGTCGGTAGCTTATTGGTTGTTGGCTTATTATTTGTACTTAAGGATTGATTATGCCGTTATTACTTTGGCCTTTATTGGCAGGTGGCGCAGGGGTGGGTGTTGGCTTCTTTGCTTCGGACGGCTTAAGTAAGCTCGTCAAATTAACTTTGCTTGTAGGCGGTGGCTTTATTGCTTACCAAGTCTACAGTGCCAAGCAAGGAGCGTAGCTATGGGGGGCATTGGAGATATTGCTAACAGCGGTACTATGCCGATTAGCGGCGGTGATGCTAAGTCGGGTAATGGTGACCAAACGCAACGAAATTCAAGTGTTTTCGGGGGCTTGAATTACGGTAGTGCTGGTGTAAGCCCTATGCTTGTTGGCGGTATTGTTGTTGCTGCCTTAATTGCTTTTGTTGTATTAAAAAAATAATGCGCAAAATAACACTAACCAAACAAATAATGCAGGTATTAAAGCCTGCATTATTCAACGCTAAAGGCACAGTTAAGCGCGAAATAATAAAAGGCGTTAGTCACTTGTATCTCTCAAGTAACAACTTGCTTTATCTCGTTTTACGCCCTGAAAAGTCGCAACTCGTCGTTGTGGCAGCAGCAGGTAAAAAATTAAGAGATTCGCGGCAAGAGATAATCAATTTCGCCAATAAAAATGGCTTTACTTCTATTCGATTTCATACGAGGCATCCAGAGTATTTAGCCAAAGGACTATCTGGCTTGCCGCTGCGGTTAATTGAAGTGAGGAAAACTATTTTTTCAAATGAATATATCTATCAATTAAATTTAAACGAGGTTTAGCATGGGGGGTAGAAGTCAAAGCAGACAAAGCACAAGTAACGAACAACTGACGAATAACATCGTTAACGACGGTGATTACGCGGGGGTTAGCGGTAATGTTACACATGACGAATCAAGCGAAAGATTCGAAGACTCATACAATACAGATAACTCAGTGACTCACGAGCTTGATTATGAGGATTCATTTAATACAACCAATGAAATAGATAATCGTATTGTTAATGACGGTGATTTTGCAGGGTCAAGCGGCGATATAACCGTTATAGATGGTAACTCGCTTAAAGTTGCTGAAAATATAGCGATAAGAGCATTAGATAATAATGGCCTCATTGTAGACAGGGCTTTCGGTTTTGGTGAAAGCGCTCTTTCTGATATGAGGGATGCATCGCAAGATGCACTTGATGCAATGGAAAGTAATAGTTCATCAGCAATGCAAGCTGTCAACGACAACAGTCAACGAACCATTAACTCGGTTACAAGCTTTGGGAATGATGCAATGAGTAACATGGCTGATGTTAGTGATAGCGCTATTTCTAATGTGGCCGATATTAGCTCAACAGTAATTGACGAGTTAGGCGAAAGCACTCAGGTATTCAGTGATAATTTATCAGCAACAACTAAGGTGGCCATGTCTGTTAATAGTCAAATTCTAGAGCAGACAGCCGCGAACAATACGCAGGATAAAGAAATTATTGCTCAGCTTGCTAAAAGTACTAGTTTGGCAGGTCAAGATATTGTCGCTAAAACAAGTGAGAAAATGACTATGTACATGGCGATAGCTGTTGCTGTTATTGGTCTTGGTGTTGTTGCGGTATCAATGCGAGGTAAAGGATAAATGCCAAAAATCACATTAACAAGCGGTGAAGAGCGCCGCATAAATACCCCTGCAAAGTTTTTGTCAATTGTTAGCGCTAGCGGCAGGTTTAAAATTGAATCACCACTCATTGGTGCGGTTGTCGGTGAGGTAAATCGACAGTACGTATTAAATGATATTAAAGAGGTTGTTTTTGTTAATGATAATGCAACCCCTCTAGATGTTGAATTTGAAACGGCAAATATAGAAATACGCACAGGCAATAAAGGCTCTGTATCAATAGAAAATGAGGTAATTGTTACTCGTATTGTTGAAGCAATTCAAGTTGATGCAAATGCAACGGTTGAAAACGGCAAAATGGCTAATTTAGTTAGTGATAATTTTGCACCCATTGCATTAGCGAAAACAAATATTTCAGCGGGTCAAACTGTAGAAGTTTTAGTTGCTCGCGCTGCATTAAATCGTACTGTTATCTTGCAATTGATTACTGATGAGCCAGAAGAGGCTGATATGGGAGAGATTCGTATCGGCAGTACAGCATTGAATGCACCTGATGGTATTTTTATGCAGGGCAATAAAGATGCTCCTGCACAATTTGTATTAGAAACTGCAACGGCTGTATTTGTTCATAACCCAACTGCAAGCGCAGTAACAATTGGAGGGTGCGAGCAATGGCGAGCTTAAGTAACGCTGTAAATTTTAAAAAATTACTTGGTGCTCAACAGAACGCTATTAATGCGAATGTTGATGCAAAGGCAACTGAAACAAAAAACCATGTGACCACAAAAAACGACGTAACAAATGCAGAAATAGCCAGCAAAGCTGTTGATACACAAAATGCGATAGTGACCGATGGTGATATTACTCAAGCTCAACTTACAGCATTAACCACAGTTAATGGCGATATAAATACGGAAGTTCAGGCGATTAATGCACATGTAACGGCTGAAAATGACAGGGTACTAGCCAATATACCAAGCAACAGCCCTGTAAATACTGTTCAACGTGGTGTGGTATCGAATTTCACATCAATAAATGCAGGATATTTTATAAATATTGCTAGTGTGAATATGGCTAAATCAACGCTTGTTATGAATTTGACTAGTGCCAATACAACTGCACAAAAGGTCTATGTGACAGGGCACTTGTTCAGCCCTACTCAAATCAGGGTGATAAATATCGGGACAAATATTCAAGCGACAATATCATGGGAGGTTATCGAGTATGCATAATTACGCGCTAATTCATAACGGGATAAAAGTTGGTGAACAATCTTCAACAAATATTATTAGCAATCCATCGTTAATATTTATTGAGGATATGATGCCTGTTGATGGTAGCACTTACGATGCTGAGTCAAAAGTATTCACCGCACCAGTTATCGCACCTGAAAAAATACGCGAAATTTCACCCGATGCTATGCGTGACCGCTTCTTTTTTGATGAACGGGTATTAATTGACAACAGTCTAAGCCCTAAAGTAGTGACCTTTCGCAATGACTTAATGTTTAGGCGCAAACCTGTAAGTCTTGATAGTCCTCGTTTTGCTTTGGCTATGCAATTATTGCTATCTGAGCAATTAATCGAAGTTGGGCGAGATATCACTTTATTGCAAGACGGAACACCAGACGAGGCACTTTAATGCGCCTTAATCATTTACTTATTTTAGCTACTGTCGTGATGACAGCAGGGGTTTATTACATGGTTAACCGACCAAACCGAAACGTTAGAAATAACAATCCGCTTAATATTCGTGAAAGTGCATCATGGGAGGGTGAACGCTCGCTTGACCTTGATAAGTCTTTTGAAGAGTTTAAAACACCCGAATACGGCTTTAGGGCTGCTTACATTATTTTGCTGCAATACCTAGAGCGCGGTGATAACACTATTCAAGCTATCACTAACAAATGGGCGCCAAGTAGCGAAAATCACACAAGCAAATACATTGAGTACTTAGCTAATAAAATGGATTTATCACCAGCTGTCGAATTATTACCAACCGATTTAGCCTTGCTTATGTATCACATGGCGAATTACGAGGGCGCTCAGGGTGCATTTAATTATGCGCAAATTAATAAAGGTATCGCGTTAGCAAATCAAGAAAGTTTTATTATTGCTCGCCTTAATCGCTTAACAGGGAGTTATACCTAAATGCCTAAGTTAGACAGTAATCGTATAGCAACCACGGTTATAGGTGCGCTACTCGCTGCCATTGTTATTTATCAATTCAAGATGAAAACAAAGGGGCTTGTTGATGCTAATTAAAACGAATAACCGCTTTATAGGTGATGCAAGGTTAGACTTTATTAAATACGAGCCTAGAAAAGTTATCTTGCTTGATGATTTTGCTTACGTTGATAAAAAAGGCTTTGAATGGTTCGCCCCAAGAGATTCGATTATTGACGGCTCAAGCATACCATTTTACTTGTGGTCATTGATTGGGTCTCCATTTACAGGGTTACATCGCTTGGCGAGCATTCCGCACGATGTTTACTGTGTTACGAAGTCGCAGCCACATAAAAAAGTGCATCAAATGTATGAGGATGCTTGTCGCTGTAACGGGGTTTCTAGCTTCAAAGCAAATTTATTACATAAAGGCATTAAATTAGGGGGTCCTAAATGGTCAATTCACTAAGAGATTTTTTACAGTTAATCGCTTCGGGCTTTATGGTGCTAATGATTATCATGGTCATGTCAGGCTGTGCAGCAAATTACCACTTTGGTGATATTTCAAAGGCGTTTTGTTATTCAACAAGTGATGAATTTAGAGTGCAAGCAAAAGCAATGCTAACTGATAACGGGGTTAAAGTAGATATCGACTATTGCGCTACTGTTGGCTTGGTTGATGTGTTAATTACAAGGGAGCACGAAAGATAATGGGCGGTTTATTAGATTCAAGTCAAACAATAGATTTACAAGTAACAGCACCAGTTGATCCAATTAAGCTTGAGGTTAAATTTGGTCAGCGTGTTGTTGTCGTCGCTTTGATTGTTGCGGCAACCATTTTATTCGCAAAGGTGATTAAATAATGGATATTCTCGTATTTTTAAAGCAAGCCGCAGACATTGGTTTAACTGCACCCGTTATTGTTGTAATAGGTATGTTCTATCAACAACAAAAAACCAACGCGTTATTAGATAAACGCGTATCAATTGTTGAAAGCAAAATAGAACAACAATGGTAACCGTGAAATTTAAAACCAATAAACTACTAGTAAAAATGAAAACCGCTTGATTGCGGTTTTTTTGTGTCATATTACTGATAAGTCTCAGTAATATCCAAGAGATAACAAAAATAAAATATTTTTAGTTTATAAGATGCTGAAAATATGAGATGTTAATGCGAATTAAATTTATGGGGCGGACATTACTGAGAAGTCTCCATAATAAGCTGTTAGGCATTAAAGGATAACCTGTGACATTGATGGAAATAATTCATTTTCTTGGATATATAACTCTAGCATTATGTATTCTATTTGTAGCTTTAATTCTTGTATTACCTCCAAAAGGTAAACAGTTTTTCCTAGTTTTGATAACTGGAAGTATAAACACTGCGGGGGGATTCGTTTATGAACTTAACAGG
The DNA here is from genome assembly GCA_033852215.1 of Colwellia sp. GTDB lineage: Bacteria > Pseudomonadota > Gammaproteobacteria > Enterobacterales > Alteromonadaceae > Colwellia. The sequence goes on from JAWSUX010000169.1 coordinate 6,683, forward strand.
TTAGCTGATCACACAGTGGTATTTATGCATGCGCTCGGGAAGTTTATTATTGTTTTAGCATTCGTAATCACTATTTTGATAATTGCTGACGACATTGCAACACTTTATGGACATTATCTGTTTAAACCGCAAGGGGATTTTAGTCTCTTTATGAAACATTATAAGGCTAAAGAATCATGGATTCCTATAACTGCTTTGCTAGCAACAATAGTCGCACTAGGGCAGTTTAGAAACTTAAAGCATACCTTGTCTGGAAATAATGCCTAACAATTTAAAGTGAGACTGCAAACAGTTTGCTCGGTTTCGCTTCGCTACACATTTTAGCAAACAATTATCGGCCCATTATTTGGGCGTTATATTTTAAAACTTGCATTGCGTACAAAAATTATAAGGAAATACAATGAGTAGACCATCTTTTGCTGCCGTAAAAAGGCACTATAAAACAAATCCAACGAGTGCTCACCAATGTAGTATGTACTTTCCGAATACATGTGCGATTCGTATGAGTGAGGCGTTATCTGCTGCGTCAGAGTCAACAAAAGCTAGCATAAGTGGTTCTCCTCGAAATCAATGTCCACATGGCTACCTTCGTGGTGCTCAAGATTTAGGTGCAACTCTAAGACGAGCTTGGGGAGCAAGAGATCTTGGCTGGGCTGGCTCTGGTGCTTCGCCTAAAACTGCTGTAGGAGTTCAGGGAGTAATTTGTTTTATGAATATTCCTGGTTTCGGAGGTCAAGGACATATAGATTTATGGGATAAAGATCATGCTATAGGAAGTTCTTATTGGAATGCAGGAACTATTTGGCTATGGAAGCTAGGATAATGAAGTATTTTTTAATCTTATTAATTTTTTTTAGTTGTCTATCTTATGCAGCAGTTCAAGAAGATAAGCCTTGGGTATTAGGCAAATATTCTATAAACCTAAAACAACCTTGTGATGTACAAGTGAAAACAGCACATTCTATTCAGGATATTAGTAACGTATTTGGTAAAAATACTATCTGTAATATTGCCAATTTATCTCAAACTAATATACCAAATACGTTTGTTATAGGAGGGGGGTACATACTAATTATTGAGCGAAGAATAATTACAGCGGAAACTTGTAGGAGAATATCGAAAGCTCTTTACCTTCCAAATACTGGCGATGCTATCTTGAGCAAAATAGCGGTAAAAAGTGGGAACTGTGATGGACATATTGAAGCTAATTCAGCGATGTATATGATTTCACCACACATAAAAGTATCAAGCTAATCAAGCAGGACTAAAAATAGTTTGCTCGGTTCCGCTTCACTACACATTTTAGCTAACTATATTTTCCTCTTAAATGATCGTTAAATCTCAAGGTATATCGTGAGAAAATACATAATTGATGCCTTAGCTGAAGCTTTGGTTAAATAGTAACTACAAAAGTAAAAAAGCCGCTTGATTGCGGCTTTTTTGTGTCTAATGGTTTAGCTGCAAGAATAAGCTTTTTGTTTTTAGTTCGCTTAAATGCCACTGTTCGCCATTTGGATTAACGAGTGCGCCTCGTCGTATAAAAAAACCTTTCCACTCAGGCGCGTCAATTACGCCTTTTGCGCGAATCTCCAAAAGCCTTGTAACACTTGGGTGAATATCAGCCCCTTTTATATAGCGCTCAATTTGGCGAACCGATAAGCCGAGATACTCAGCAAGTGATATTTTAACTGTTGGCGTTAGCGGGAAAAAGCCGCACTTGCGGCATAAACTACTAAAAATCATGATACTTATCCTTGTAACAAAAAGTTTTTGACACTTTTTTGAAAAAAAGATAAGAGCAACAAATGAGCCACTAATGGCGCTTTTTACATTAGACTGCTGTTTTTGCATGTTTTGTATACAAATGAAAATACAATTAACAGGTTCTTTACAACCAATTGATTTAATTAACTATTATTACTTATTAAAATCACTATTTTAAAAGGTTATAATTATTAAAGAATACGTTTAACGCAATATTGTTAATCCAAGCCTACAACTGGATCGATCCAGTCAACGCTTGCAAACGTAAACCTGTCTTTATAATGGCCTGTAATATCATTTGCCATATTTGGAAATATAACTTTGCAAATATAACACTAGATCAATTTTCAATTAGTTCTCTATATAGCATGTGAGAATTGTCAGTGTTTTTTAATCGTGCGCTACGTACATGAAATATTATTTTGTGAGGCTTACCTCATAATTTTTCACGTAGCGTGACGTTCATTCCTAGATATACGTTAATGTACTCATCAGTACTCTAAACCTTGGCACCATTCACTAGCCGATAAAAACTCTTGCTGAATATCCTGTTTGTTTAAAGCGTATTTTGAAATAAGCTGTTCAATGCTTTCTGTAGATAATAAGCCACTGCCAGGTTCAGCACCTAAAATATAAGCCGTTGTTAAGTTAAGTAACTCGCCTAGAACACCTTCTTGAGTAACTAAAGCATCTTCTATCGGCTCAGCTAATGGCATTGTTTTAATGATTTCATCAATAGGCATAGCTAAAATCACTTCAATAGCGCTTAATAAACCAGTAATAAAAGCATAATCACTTATCGGTTGAAAGCCATTACAATGACTTAATGCTGCCATCATTTTTCCCGTAATTAAAGCTTGTTTACAAACTTCGTCAGCGCTGTCAGAGGTTAAATTTGATAAGGCTAAAATAGAAACAAACTGTCGTAATTGTTCATCACCTAAATAAGCAGCCGCTTGTTTTAACGAGGTTATTTCAACTTTAGTACCTGTTGACACATTATTAACCATTTTTAGTAAACTTATGGTTAAGTTGACATCATGGCTGATAATTTCAGCAACTTTGTTGTAATTTAATGGGCAGTTAAAGGTTTCACTAAGTAACTGCAACATCTGTACTTTAGTAGATGTTAGTTTTTGACCTTCAATAATTTCAGGTTGATGATAATGATAACCTTGAAAATAATCGAATCCAATCTCAGCTAACGTTTGCTTTTGTAGTTTTGTTTCAACTTTTTCAGCACAAATCTTTATATTATAAGGTTTGAGCCCATCAAATGCAGAAATTAAGCGCTTGGTATTAATTTTTTCTATATCAACTTTAATAATATCAATATAAGGAAATAATACCTGCCAATGTTTGGCTAGATCATACTCAGTTAAAGCTATTTTATAACCTTCTTCATGATAAAATTTAATTATTTTTAATAGTTTTTTTGTTGGTTTTTCATGCCCTACTAACTCAATTACAATTGACTCTTTAGCAAAGAGTAATGGAAACTTGTGAATTAAACAGCTTTCAGTAAAATTGATAAAAGCGAGTTTTCCCATTGTTAATGCTTGAATATCACCATGCAGATGATTCTGCACAATAAGTTTTGAGCTGGCAACGTCTTGACCAACTTCTGGGAACTTATTATCGAGGCTGTCTCTAAAAAATAATTCATAGCCAATAGTTTCTGACTTTTCATTTAATATCGCTTGTCGAGCAATGTAGGTGTTTTTCATTGATTGTTAAATCTTATTATTAAAATTATGAGAGAAAATTGAAAGGTTTATGAACCGCATGTTTTTATTATATTGCTTATAAAGTTGTAAATATAATGTTTTCATCAATAAATAGTAATTACTGATAGAGTATAGCAGTAGCCTCAATAAAAATTCTTCGTTAAGAGCTTATCGCTAGCTTTGACACGGAGATAATTTATTTTGCTGTGCTGTATCTCATGATGATATATATTTCCCCTAAAGCCCAATCCACCCTAACCTATTAATTATTTCAATATTGATGTGTATTTTGAATCAATTAATATGAGCATCTAACTGTTTAAGAAAATTTAATTTAGCCATATATTGCTGATTAGCAAAAAGTTTCCATTGTATAAACAGTGTAGTACTAACTGTAATGATAACTTACTACCTTTCGCCATTACCTAAAAAATAAACTAATCGTGTGGTAATGTTGTTGTCTGAGGTATTTGTGTTGGTGCTATGGTAGTAGCGCCAATCAAGCTGTAATGCAAAGTTACTGTTAATTTTGTAATGAACACCTGCACCAGCATTCACTTGAAAGGTTTTATAGTCGTAATTTTTTTTCCACATTGTTTCGCCAAAACCAGTGGTTACATAAGGTCTAAGGTTTTGTTCAGGGTTAAAGTAATATTGAATATCTAAACTATAGTTTTCATAGGCTATTTCACCCGTAGCATCCATTCGGTTTAAATAGGCTTTAGAGTAAGCAACTCGACCTGAAAATTCTCGACTGAAATATAAACCTAAGCTATATTCTGAAGTAATATCACTGTCTACAGACCAAAAATTATCTAATTGAGCATAACCTGCACCGTATGAAACGCCAATAATACCAGTATCTATAGGATCTCTATGACGAGAGTTTATTGTTGATTTTTTAGGAGAGTAGCTACCACCATCACCAAGCTGTAATGATATATTTAATTTAATTTGATTTTCAGTGTCGCCATTATCATTTACAACAACATCATTAACAGTAACAAAACCGGTTCCTGCTCTGATTATTTCTTTGCCAAAAAGATTATTAATGCCGACACTCATGCTATCGACAGGATCAAGAAAAAATAATGCTGTGCTACCCAAAATATCTGAGCCAAAAACTGTGCCGCCCTGCTCTCTAATATCCATTTCAGTGGTAAAGGCCCATTCACCATATGCCCAACCAAGTACAGGAGTAATAACTAAATCTTGTATCGAAGGTGTTTCAGCAAAAGATTCAATGCCATATTCCCAATAAAAGGTCGACATAAAAGTAGAATATAAAAAAGCATCCCATTGTCGATAGCCTGATTTACGCGCGACTTGATAATAAACACCACCAAAATAAGGGTGTCCAATAAAATTAAGTGGCCCTGTATCTCTATCCCATACAGGACCATTTTTAACATTATCAGACCATTTATTAAAAATGCCCTCTTCTTTATCCCAGTTAGAAATATCTTCTGGCAATAAAGCAATTAAACCAATAACACCAAAACCATAAGCAAAAATAGAACTTGTTTGCGACCATAACCTTGCACCATCTTCACCATTTTTTGGCGAAAACAGTGACATTTGATAAGGCGATTGATAAAAATCTTCTGAGGCAGTTAAGTTTTCCCAACGAGTATTTGTCGGTAAAGTGCGATATACCTCATCAATATTTTCAACCGTAATAACAGGTGTTAATATCACCTTATTGTCAGTGATGCTTGAAGCAGAATTATTTTCCGCTTCTTGTGCTAATAAGGTTGTTGGGATTATTGAGAGCAATACGGAGAACGTTAATGTTTTTAACAGATTATTTTTTATTACCGTAATATTTGTACTTATGTCCATTATTCTAATAATCCTAAAAAAACTTTAATCAATTAAAAAAAAACCGTCATATCTTAATATGACGGTCTTGTTAAGTATTCGTAATTAACAATATTACTTACGGTAAATAACTACTACCCATTAGGTAACTGTCTACTTCACGTGCACAACGACGACCTTCATCAATTGCCCAAACAATCAAACTTTGACCTCGACGGCCATCACCCGCAGCAAATACACCTGGTTTACTTGTAGCAAACTTGTCGTATTCAGCAGCAATGTTAGAGCGATTGTCTTGATCAAGACCAAACTGCTCAATCAATCCACCTTCAGGACCCATAAAGCCCATTGCGATAAGTACGATATCAGCAGGAAGAACTTTTTCGCTGCCAGCAACTTCTTGCGGGAACATTTGTCCTTTATCGTTACGTTGCCAAGTAATATCTACAGTGTGAACCGCTTTAACATTTCCTTGGTCATCGCTTTCAATTTTCTTAGTCATGACTAAGTATTGACGAGGATCTTGTCCTTGAATTTCGATTGCTTCAGTTTGACCGTAATCAACTAATAAACGCTTAGGCCATTGTGGCCAAGGATTACTTTCTTCACGTTTTTCAGGCGGACGTGGCATGATTTCAAGTTGAATAGCACTGCTACATTGATGACGTAGTGAAGTACCGATACAATCAGTACCTGTATCACCACCACCAATAACGACAACATTTTTGCCTTTAGCATTGATGAATTGACCATCTTTATGTTCGCTATCTAATAAGCTTTTAGTGTTAGCTTTAAGGAAGTCCATTGCGAAATGAACACCATTAAGTTCACGGCCTTCAACAGGTAAATCGCGTGGTACTGTTGCGCCAATACAAAGCACTACTGAATCAAAATCAGTTTCAAGCTGCTTAACACTGATGTCTTTACCTACTTCAGTATTAACAACAAAAACAATGCCTTCTTCAGCTAAAAGGTCGACACGACGTTGCACTAATTCTTTTTGCAACTTCATGTTTGGAATTCCATACATTAACAAACCACCGATACGATCAGCACGTTCATAAACAGTAACCATATGACCTGCTTTATTTAACTGAGCAGCAGCGGCTAAGCCTGCAGGACCAGAGCCAATCACAGCAACCGTTTTACCTGTACGAGCTTTTGGCGGTTGTGCAGTAACCCAACCTTCAGTAAAAGCACGGTCAATAATTTCTTTTTCGTGAAGTTTGATGGTGACGGGATCAGCATTGATACCCAATACACAAGCACCTTCACATGGCGCCGGACAAACTCGACCAGTAAATTCAGGGAAGTTATTGGTTTTATGTAATAAATCAACCGCATCTTTCCAGCGACCGCGATAAATAAGATCATTCCATTCAGGAATAACATTGTTTACTGGACAACCAGCAACTGCAGGTGCAAATTCCGACTTAGCAGATTGACAAAATGGTACACCACAGTCCATACAACGAGAAGCTTGCTGCTCGATATCTGCTGTTGGCATTTCTTCGTATACTTCAAGCCANNTCAACTAAGCGCTCACCTGCGTGGCGTTGAGTTGGCAAGGTACGACCTACGTTGATAAATCCTGTTGGATTTCCCATAATATATTCTCCTTGGCAGCTTAAGCTTTAGCGCTAGCTATGTTGTTTAAATGGATATCAAAGGCTTCAACGGCAATGTCATACTCTGATTCAAACTTTCCGCTATTACGCACATCACTCATGTAGCCTTGCATGCGTTTGTAATCAACTGGCATTACTTTAACGAAACGCTTAACGCTGTTATCCCAATCATTGATTAACTCACTAGCAACACCAGAGCCTGTTGCGTCAAAATGTTGAGTAATTAACGCTTTCAATTCAAGACTTTCTACATCGGTATCCACTGTTTCCAATGACACCATTTCCATGTTGCACTTAGGTGCAAAGTCATTGTTATTATCAAGTACGTAAGCAACACCACCAGACATGCCCGCGGCAAAGTTACGACCCGTTGTGCCCAAGATAACGACTTTACCACCCGTCATGTATTCACAACCGTGATCACCTACACCTTCAACAACTGCTGTAGCTCCTGAGTTACGAACACAGAAACGCTCACCGGCAATACCACGTATAAATGCGTTACCAGCTGTTGCACCAAAGAAGGCAACATTACCAATGAGAATGTTTTCACTTGGTACGAACTTAGCTTGTTTACTTGGGTATACCACAAGGTTTGCGCCAGAAAGCCCTTTACCAAAGTAATCATTGGCATCGCCTTCAAGCTCAAAATTCAGGCCTTTGGCTGAGAAACAACCAAAACTTTGACCTGCAGAGCCGTTAAACTTAACCTTGATAGTATTTTCTGGTAAACCTTCATTTTGATATTTTTTAGAAATTTCATTAGAAATCATCGCACCAATAGTTCTATCAGTATTGATGACATCATATTCAAGAGAAACGCTTTGCTGACTATCAAGCGCCGCTTGCGCATCAACAATCATCTTGCGATCAATAATATCGTCAATCAGATGTTTCTGATTAATTGATTGATAAAGTGTTTCGTTCTCATCGCACTCTACCTTGTGTAACAACGGCGTTAAATCAACACCTTTGTATTTCCAATGGTCAACGTTTTCAAGTTGCTTAAGGCACTGGGTCTGACCAACCATTTCTTCAATGCTTCTAAAGCCAAGTTCAGCCATGATTTCACGTAAACCTTCAGCCATCATGGTAAAGAAGTTAACTAAAATATCAGCACGACCAGTAAATTTGTCTCGTAAACCTTTATCTTGTGTGGCAATACCCACTGGGCAAGTATTTAAATGACACTTACGCATCATGATACAACCTTCAACTACTAGCGCAGTTGTTGCCATGCCGTACTCTTCTGCACCAAGTAACGTTGCAATAGCTAAATCGCGTGGTGTTTTAAGTTGGCCATCTGTTTGTACGGTAATACGGCTACGTAGTTTATTACGTACCAAGGTTTGATGTGTTTCAGCCAAACCAAGTTCCCACGGCAAGCCAGTGTGTTTTATTGAACTAAGTGGTGAAGCACCTGTGCCACCATCGTGACCTGCAATCAATACTACATCAGCATAAGCTTTAGCAACACCTGATGCGATAGTACCAACACCTGCTTCAGACACTAATTTAACGTTTACGCGTGCATCACGGTTGGCGTTTTTAAGATCAAAAATAAGCTGTGATAAATCTTCAATAGAATAAATATCATGATGTGGTGGTGGGGAAATCAAACCAACACCTGGTGTAGAACCACGTGTTTTACCAATCCAAGCATCAACTTTATCACCAGGTAGTTGACCACCCTCACCTGGTTTAGCACCCTGTGCCATCTTAATTTGTAATTCGTCGGCATTCGTCAAGTAATGACTGGTTACACCAAAACGACCCGAAGCAACTTGTTTGATGCGCGAATTCATTGAATCGCCATTTTCAAGTGGAGTAAAACGAATAGGGTCTTCACCACCTTCACCACTATTGCTCTTACCGCCAATACGGTTCATGGCAATTGCTAACGTAGTGTGCGCTTCCCACGAAATTGAACCAAATGACATTGCACCTGAAGCAAAACGTTTGAAGATATTTTCAATTGGCTCAACTTCACTTAATGGTATTGAAGGACGATCACTACTCAATTCAAGTAACCCACGTAATGTAAACGCGTCTTTGCTCTGATCATCAACAGTTTTTGCATACTGTTTAAATTGAGCTGTATCGTTACTCGCTGTTGAGTGTTGTAACAAACGAATAACAGTAGGGCTAAATAGATGACGTTCGCCATCATGACGCCATGAATACTCACCACCCGTTGGTAATAAATTCTCAATAGCGATACGGCTCGCTTCAGGGAAACCTTCACGATGACGTAAAAGAGCTTCTTGAGCGATTTGATCTAAACTTAAACCTTCTATTCGACTAACCGTACCAGTAAAGTATTCTTCAATAACATCCGAGTTAATACCTAATGCTTCAAATACTTGCGCACCTAAATAAGACTGTAAGGTAGAGATACCCATTTTAGAGAAAGTTTTGAGTAAACCGCTGCCTACCGCTGCTGTGTACTTATGGATAATTTGTTGATCGGATAATTTAGTATCAAGTATTCCATCATCACGTAAAGCATACATACTTTCGAGTGCTAAGTATGGGTTTACTGCGGCTGCGCCATAACCAATGACTGTAGCAAAATGGTGAGTCTCACGAATATCAGCAGACTCAAGAATAATATCAGCGTAAGAGCGTAATTTTTCACGTATTAAATAATGATGAACGGCTGCTGTAGCTAATACTGATGGAATAGCAACATGGTCGCTATCAACTTCGCGATCACTTAATATTAATAATGAATAACCATCTTCAACGGCATTTTTAGCGTACAAGCAAATACGGTCAAGCGCTTTTTTAAGCTCGCCTGCATCGCCATTCGCTTTAAAGGTGATGCTAATGGTTTTTGATTGTAGATGGTCGTTATCAATATGTTGTAATTTGCGTAGTTGCTCATTTGTTAATACAGGCTGATCAATTTCAATCTTATGACAATGTGCAGCTGTTTCATCAAGCAAGTTAAGTGACTTACCAATATAACCACGTAATGACATGACCAACTCTTCACGAATAGGATCAATTGGCGGGTTAGTAACTTGTGCAAACAATTGTTTAAAATAATGTGATAGTTGTTGTGGGCGATGTGACAATACAGCCAAAGGCGTATCTGTACCCATGGCACCTAACGGTTCTTTTGACGTACCAACCATGCCTGCAAGTACTATATTAAGGTCTTCGCTAGTATAACCAAAAGCTTTTTGTATTTTACGCAATTCTGCCAATGGTGGCTGTGCAATAGAAGATGTTGGTACAGGTAACTGCTTCAACTCAATTTTATTTTCTGATAACCACTGGCCATAAGGCTGAGCAGAGCTTACTTGTTGTTTTACTTCCTCATCACTGATGATGCGACCTTGGTCTAAATCAGCAATAAATATTTTACCTGGTTGCAAACGACCTTTTTCAACAACTGTTGACTGGTCAACACACAAGGCACCTGTTTCAGAACCCATAACCAAAGTACCATCTTCGGTTAACAAGTAACGAGAAGGGCGTAGACCGTTACGGTCAAGTGTTGCGCCAATAACATTACCGTCAGTAAATGATAACGAAGCTGGACCATCCCACGGTTCCATAATACATGCATAGTATTCATAAAATGCAAGTTTGGTAGGATCCATATTTGCCTGAGTTTGCCACGCTTCAGGTACCATCATCATCATTACTTGCGCTAACGAACGACCGCTAAGCACTAATAATTCAATGGCCATATCAAGATTGGCAGAATCTGAGTTATCGTTATTACAAACCGGATTCAACATTTTTAATTCAGCATCACTGAAATTAACAGAACTGAACAATGCTTCACGTGCGTTCATCCAGTTGATATTACCGCGTACGGTGTTAATTTCACCGTTGTGCGCGATATATCGGAACGGTTGTGCGCGACGCCAAGCAGGGAAAGTGTTTGTTGAGAAGCGAGAATGGAACATCGCCATGCCAGAGATTGTACGCTCGTCTTGTAGATCTAGGTAATATTGACGAACTTGCTCCGTGGTAAACTGCCCTTTATAGACAATCTTAGTTGATGACATAGAAGTAACATAAAACTCGTCACGTTCTGTAATAGCGCTATCGTTAATCTTATGTGCGGTGTATTTACGTAGAACAAATAGTTTGCGTTCAAACTCTTGTGCTGTTAATTCAGCTGGCTTAGCAATAAACACCTGTTCAATGTTTGGCTCGCTTTCAAGTGAAGCAGCACCAAGCATAGAGTTATCACCAGGGACATCACGATAACCTATTAAGGTTAATCCCAGTTGAGTGATATTTTGATTTAATATTTCTCTACATGCTTCTTTTAGCTTTTGATCACGCGGAAAGAAAATCATGCCAACGCCATAATTGCCGGCATCTGGCAAACTAAAACCTAACGTTGCAGTTTCTTGGCTTAAAAAATCATGGGGTATTTGAATAAGAATACCAGCACCGTCACCACTTTTGACGTCGAAACCAG
>JAWSUX010000618.1:0-1156 GCA_033852215.1 Colwellia sp.
CTCCTACAGTTAAGCAATCTATTATCCGTTACATCGGTTATTACATTTCATTACTTCCTATTGGTCTTGGGTTTTTATGGGTAGGCTGGGATAAAAAGAAACAAGGGTGGCATGACAAACTTGCAGGTACGGTGGTAATACGCCAATAAACAAAGGTATTGAAAACGTCAATTTCTCATCTAACAATACCTAACAAGGGTTTCAAGTCGGACTGATCTTCCCCCGCTTTAACGGACACCAAAATCTAACTAAAGATGAGGTGTCTTATGCCAAAGTACAACAATCCAAGACGAACTTGGAAGTATTCAAACAACTTTAAAGTCAACGCTATTCAACTGAGTTTTGTTGTCGGTGTCACAATCAAAACAGTCGCACTAAAGCTCGACATCCACCCGTTCATGCGGTCACGATGGCGAAAAGAATATCGCGAAGGAATAATTGTGGCTGATAAACGTAAAAAAGTAGCAGGGCAATCGAAAGTAAAAAAACAACTCACCAAAGAACAAAAACTTGAACGTGAAAATAAACAACTTAGGAGGAGTTGTACGTTTTAAAAAAGTGGCAACGGTTTCTTGCAGAGGAACACAGGACGATATCGATTCATCGAAAAACTCAGAGCCGAAGTACGTGTTACGGCATTAATTCAACTACTTGGTGTATCCAAAAGTGGGTATTACGATTGGAGAAATCGTCAGCCGAGTGCTAGTTCAATTGAGGATGATGAATTTATCAATGGTTTAGCCAAGCATGCGTTGGGAGGGCTGAATACCTAGGTTCAATGTACTATGGTAAGACGGCTAAATTCCCGTGCAATGCGACAATTTACAAACGAAGTTCAAAGGGGAGGAAAGCTAAAAAAATTCGTGGTGGTATTTCTCAAAGAACAACAGATAAAATCCATGAAAAGGATGCTAAAGAGCCTTGATTGTTGGTTTTTAGATTACCTGAAAAGTTTATGAAGAATGCAAAAGTAGCGGTTAACCTTTACAGCCAACGGATGCAAATAGAAGAGAGCTTCAGAGACACAAAAAATAATAAGTTAGGTGTTGGTTTAGAGTGTGCTAATTCCCGAAGTGTTGAGCGTTTTGATAACTTACTTCTTATTGCAGCACTGATTTTATACTTATTGTGGTGTATACCCATCACCATTCAAGTT
>JAWSUX010000013.1:0-10871 GCA_033852215.1 Colwellia sp.
CAATTTATCGTGGCGTTTATCCAGTAGCTTTTGATTCAACACAAAGTAATGATGAAAGTTTAAGTGATGATATTTTACAGGCTGTTTGTCAGAAATCTGATTTAATAGTAGGTGATAAAATTATTATTACTCATGGTGACTTAATGGAAACTGTTGGTGCTTCTAACACATTAAAAGTACTAACTATTGCTAAAAAACATCTAGCTTAGCTTATTGATTAGAAGGTTCTAGGTTTTAAGACCTAGAGCCTTCAATTTATAATCAATTCTATCTATATAACGTGTACTGACTCTAAAGTTATCGCCTAAATTGATAACATAGGACCTAGAGGACAACCACCTAAAAGGTGCATGTGTATATGGTAAACTTCTTGACCACCATCTTTATTACAATTAATGATCAATCGATAACCACCTTCATCAATCCCTTCATCTTTAGCAAGTTTTTTCGCAACAGTGATCATACGGCCTAAGGTTAATTCATCTTCTGAAGTTACCTCATTAACTGTCGCTATCACTTTATTTGGAACAATAAGGATATGGCTATCAACACGCGGAGCAATATCTCGAAAAGCGGTCACTAAATCATCTTGATATAACAAAGGGGTTGGAATTTCTTGACGGATTATTTTTGAAAAAATAGTTTCTTCACTCATGATAATGCCTCTTTCAGTTTATAGTATTCATTTTCAGCTCAGTTTATCAGCGATAAATGATCTAAAACAGAATAAAAAAGATAAATAAATATATCTTCTCTTTATATCGATTTATTGACCTTAATCAACACAGTTAAAAGTCTAATTTGACATGCTAAGTATTCAATAAGGATAATTAAGACGCTATTGAGTACTTCACTGCGACAACCTAGGTATAATTATGGATATAGATTTTAGTGAAATCAATTATATAACGGATCCAACATGGCAAGAGCTCTCTGCTGATTATGAGCAGTTTTTGCTTGCGCTGATTGGACCTACTGTAATTGATCTTTCAGGTAAGGACAGTAGTCGTTGTCGGGTATTTTTAACATTAATGCAAGGTGATGAACCATCTGGCTTAATTGCTATACATCGTTACCTAACTGAAAACAGTGAACAAAATAACAAGCCAGAAACAAATATTCGATTTATTATTTGTTCAGTAGAAGCTGCAGTGAAAAAGCCACTTTTCAGTACACGTTATACCGATGGTGGAATGGATATTAACCGCTGTTTTGGTAAAAATTGTTCAATTGAGTGCGTAGGTGAAATTCAACGTGGTTATTGCCAACGAGCAAGTCTTATTGAACAAGCAATCAGAGATGTAAACCCTGAAATGGTGATCGATCTTCATAATGCTTCCTCTCCAGCGCCAACGTTTGCAGTATGCTCTACGGTGACGACAGACACCTTATCGTTAGCATCACTTTTTTGTCAGACACTTATTCTTTCTGATTTGCATATTGGTTCGATTATGGAACAAGACTTTAACTGTCCTTTTATTACAATTGAGTGCGGAGGTTGTCATGATGAGCAATCTCACGAAGTAGCTTTTGCTGGTATTCATCAAGTGGGTTTATGTAAAGCTATTGGCTATATTCATCAAGAACAACCTGTTGAGGTAATTTATCGACCTTTAAGGTTATTGTTAAAGCCAGGTGTAGACCTCTCATTCGCACAGCATGATGAAGGTTATAGTGGCGTTACTTTAAAAGATAATATCGAATGTTTTAATTTTGGCAGTGTTCACCAAGACGAGATGCTTGGTTGGACTGATGGGCAAGGTTTGAATAACCTGCAATTAACAGATAAAAATGGTGATAATGTACTTTCAGAATATTTTTATACACGAGAAAACCAGTTAGTTTGTCGCCATAATATCAAGTTGTTTAAAGCAACGACCAATAAAAACATCGCGAAAAATGACTGTTTATTTTATCTCGTCAAAGTCACTAACATTGAACTTTAATATTAACTATTAACAACATAAGATAAAACAACGAATGTACCTTGCTAGGTACTATTAACTAGCGCCTAGCAAGGCTTTCATTATAAAGAATCAATATAACCTTTATTCTTTATAATAAAGCATTAAAGCGTTCAAACCCTGCAGAAAGATCTTCAATGAGATCATCAACATCTTCTAAACCAATGTGTAAACGAATTAATGGAAATTCACAATCAAAACTAGTTGCTGTACGAATTGCGTTAACGTTGGTAATACCTAAGATCAAACTTTCGAATCCGCCCCAAGAATAGCCCATTTTAAAATGATGCAAGCCATCCAAAAATGCGGTTAATGCAGCTCTATTTCCACAATTTAAAGTAAAAGAAAATAAACCGTTTGAACCATTAAAATCACGCTTAAAAAATTTATGACCAGGACAAGACTCAAAAGCGGGGTGTAAAATTTTAGCAACTTCAGGTCGCTGCTTTAACCAGTTAGCTACTTTTAAAGCACTTTGTTGATGTTGCTTTAATCGTACACCAATGGTGCGAATTCCACGCAATGCTAAATATAAATCATCAGGAGAAGTGCACTGCCCCATCAAGTAGCTGTAATCACGTAATTGAGGCCAGTATTTCTCTACAGCTGTTGCGGTACCTAACATGACATCTGAATGACCAACAATATACTTAGTCGCAGCTTGAATACTAACATCTACACCGTAATCAAACGGTCTAAAATTAATGCCTGCTCCCCAAGTATTATCCAACATGACAATACAATCATGTTTATGTGCTACATCACTTATCGCAGGTACATCTTGCACTTCCATCGTAATAGAACCCGGAGATTCTAAAAAGATAATACGTGTATTGTCTTGAATAAGCGTTTCAATATCAGCACCAAGCAGCGGATCATAATACGTTGTTGTTACACCTATTTTTGCCAAAATTTTATCGCAATAATCACGCGTTGGCTCATACGCAGTATCAACCATTAATATATGATCGCCCTGCTTAACAAAAGCTAAAATGGCATTAGTGATCGCAGCTGTACCTGACGGATACAACGCACAACCTGCGCCGCCTTCAAGCTCTGTCATAGCATCACTAAATGCAAAAGATGTAGTTGTACCACGACGACCATAAACCATCGTTTGATTATGGCGATTAGCAACAGCCTCATTCATTTGTGCAACCGTATCAAAAACAACGGTGGAAGCACGAGTTACACTAGGGTTAACTACGCCTTGAGTCCATTTGGGATTGCGACCTGCGTTTACAATTTTAGTATCTTGTTTCATCTGATTGTTTAACCTTATTTGCCAATTTAGTTATAGCTATCTAGCCATCTAAAATAATAAACCATTTATAACGTGAAATGATGCTATTTGCACCTGTTATCTTAAAATATGATAAAAATAATCCGTTAAAGTCAGATAAGGTCTGATGCCTTTAAACAACAACCTCAAAATAGCCCTATTTGCTTACTAGTAATTGAGTCAAAGTCTTTACCAATAAAAGGTAATATATCATTTGCTATTGGTTTTAATTGCTTATCAACATAGAAATCATAGTCAAGCACACTTCTGTTAAATTCTAAGGGCTGTACACCATCAAGTGTCATAACATATCGAATTGTTTTTCTATGCTCGTATTCAGGACTTCTG
The DNA here is from genome assembly GCA_033852215.1 of Colwellia sp. Lineage (GTDB taxonomy): Bacteria > Pseudomonadota > Gammaproteobacteria > Enterobacterales > Alteromonadaceae > Colwellia. Next base: position 3,595 of record JAWSUX010000013.1, read on the forward strand.
CCCTCTTCCTTGAGTTTATCATTAGCAATCAATGCAGCTTTGATATGGGGCGGTGTATTCACATAGTCGGCAAGCTTGCGCCTAATTTTTTTCTGATAGACTAACTTTTCATTGTGTAAGCCTTCCCTCAATTCATGAACAATAGTGTTAATGTAATCATCTATAGGCTGTTCGTTAAAAATTAGTCTATATAACTCTTGTTGGAAGTCTTTGCTTATTTCTGTCCAGTCACTTCTAACAGTCTCTAAACCTTTAAATACAAGCCTGTCATCAACAATACCTGCATAACGTTTTTTAGTGCCGACTTTATTTTGTTCCGAATCCACATTTAGTCCACGTACAGTGGGCATAAGAAACCGACTAAATAACGTTTCAAATTCGATTTCTAAGTGACAATCTACTTGGTAGTTATCGGTTATTTCTTTTCGCCATTGAGTATTGATAAAATTTTGTAATTCAATACCTAACGTTTTGCTTTCTGACAATGATTTACTTGCGCCAACATGTACAAATATAGAGTCAGTATCACCATAAATTACTTGGTAACCTTTCGCTTCAATCCAAGCACTGGTAGTTTTTAATACCTCATGACTGCGCTTAGTAATAGAGCCCGACAGGCGCGGATCAAAGAAACGGCAGCCTGTAGAGCCTAAAATGCCATAAAAACTATTCATAATAATTTTTATGGCTTGAGACAGAGCCGCATTTTTTTGTAACTTTGCCTCATCACGTTCACACCAAAGTGACTCGATAATCGCAGGTAAAAAGTGTTTGTCTCGTGAAAAATAAGCACCATCAAAGCCTTTTATTGATTCACTAGTATTTATTGCTTTAAGCCCTTCAATCAACCCCATAGGATCAATTTTGAAAGTGCGAATAATACTTGGGTACAAAGACTTAAAGTCGAGGACTAATACATTAGTATACAAACCTGGTGAGGAGTTCATCACATAACCACCCGGAGCAACTAAATCAGAAGCACCATCCCCCATATTAGGCGCAACATAACCACTACGGTGCAATTTAGGCAAATATAAATTGGTAAAAGCAGCGACTGAGCCACCAATGCGATCAATAGCCAAACCGGTTAATTGTGCCCGTAATTGTGCAAAAGCTAATAACTGCGTTTTTTCAAAAATAAGCCATACCAAACGGCAGTCTTCTAAGTTATACGCAGCTAAAGCGGGCTTGTTATGATTAAAGTTATCGGTGATTTCCTGCATTCTATTATCGACATCATGTGTTTTTTTACCAATACCAAGCAAGGTGTTCGCGACGTTATCCAAAGAAAAACTTGGGAAGTTATAAGTTGCCGTTTTAAGTAAATCAATGCCATCAAGTACTACTCTACCTGCTATTTCAATAAAGCGTTGCTCACTATTATTACTATTTTTTCGCCAATGAGGTTTACTACCATCTCTGCCAATGGCAAAAGCTATACCGTGAATATCAAATCGTTTCTGTAACAATGCAAAATCAAAATTTATAACATTCCAACCAATAAATATATCGGCATCAATTTGTTGTATTTGAGCAAGCAATTCAATAAGCAACTGCTTTTCACCGTCAAGCCAAACAATATAATCATTGCTCAATTCAGCACTATCATGCTCGGTTTGTTGCTGTCCTATCATCAATACACGTTTTAGCTCTTTTTCACCCTTATTATTGCTATATAAACCAATAGAATATAATTCACCTTCCATTGAACATTCAATATCAAGCGATAACATAGTCAACTCAATAGCTACTTTTTCCGCTGCAACCTTACACTTCACTTCTGTTGCGATGAAATAATTGGTTTTAGGCTGTATTTTAGCGATATAATCAATATCTGCCGTGATAAAACGCTCCATCAAAAACCTATCATCCGGGCGTATATCATCTTCATAACATTTAATCACTTGACCATTGAATGCATTAGCCTTAAGTAACTCTCGCGCTCGATAGAAATTACGTAACGTAGAAAAGTAATAAGCAACGACGCCCTTTTGGCTAAATGTTTTTAATGTTAACTGCTGAATTTTAGCTAAAGGAATATGTTGTTCTGCCAATAGCTTTAAGGCAAAATCATGCTGTTCTATTTCAACAAAAAAAACGGCTAACTCATTATTTATTACAAGTTTTATAGGCCCCTGAGCACTTTTTAGCCACAGCGTGATTTGCAAAGCATTACCTTTGTCTTTTACCTGCCTTGTTAATAAAAAACCATTATTAAGCTTATTGGTAACCGGATAAGTCATTATTTTAAGTTTTCCTAGCAGAATGTGCATGAATATAGCCACGACACATAAAAAGCTGTTAATATATACAGCAGTGTACTTTATTCTATAATTTTTGGAAACTAGGTCGTCATGTTAACTGACAAGTTAAAACAAGTTATTCGTCAAGCTTATAAGTCTATTGGTGAAAATTTAACAAATTTTAATCCGCGCCAACAACAAACCTTACTAATAGCTGAAATAGCTAAAACGCTGGCCGGTGATTATTCAAAAGACAGAAAAATAATCACCATTGAAGCGGGAACGGGCACAGGAAAATCATTAGCCTATAGCTTAGGTACAATTCCATTAGCATTAGCCCGAAACAAAAAGGTTTGCATTTCTACAGCCACAGTCGCTTTACAAGAGCAGCTTGCTGATAAAGATTTACCCTTTTTAAAAAAACATGCGGGCCTTAAATTTGATTTTACTATTGCCAAAGGCAGACAACGTTATGTCTGTCGGCAAAAATTAACACAAGCGGTTACTTCAAGTAGTGACTCCCCACAAGTCGGTTTTACCTTTGCAGAAAAACCTAAAGCCAGTGACATTCGTACACTTAATGCAATGCATAAAACATTAACTGATGGCACGTGGCTCGGTGATATAGATTCATGGTCTGAACATTTGCCAAACCATATTTGGCATCAAGTGCAAAGTGACAAACATAGCTGTTTAAAGCACTTAAGTGAACATAAACACTGCCCTTTTCACAAAGCACGAGAAACAATGGATCAAGCCCATGTATTGGTTGTCAATCACAGTTTATTATTAGCTGATTTAGAGCTAGGTGGAGGCAGAATACTGTCTGCGCCTGATGAAACCTTTTATATTATTGATGAAGCACATCACCTACCAAAAGTAACGCGTGACTTTTCCAGTGCAAGTATTGGACTAAAAGGTGCTATCGATTGGTTAAACAAGTTAAGAGAAACTGGTGATAAAATGGCTAAACTTATTAAGTCGCAAAAGGCTATTTCACCTGCCTTGAAACTAAGCGATGATAGCCAAGATTTACTTATTGAAATGAAAAAAGTACTCACTTTCATCGAAACAAATTCGTCAGTTTATTTTCAACTTAAAAATGAATCACCACAAAACCAACAAAAAACATTTAACAAAGACGATGACAAAATATATCGTTTTGATAATGGTGTCATTCCAAAAACACTTAAAAATTGGGCTGAAGATATTCATGGTTTGAGTAAAAAATGTGTCAGTCATTTAAATAAATTGTATAACGCTTTAATGGAGTCAGTTAAAGATGGTGATACACAGCTTTATTTAGCTGAGCCTTTATTGGCTGAAGCAGGTTTTATGTTACAGCGTTTAGAAAGCCTGACTTCACTTTGGTATATGTACGCGAAAACTGATAGCGAAAAATCTGCCCCTATGGCTCGCTGGTTAGAGATAACGAACAGTTTAAGTACAGGAAAGCGCCAAGATTATCAGCTGAGTGCATCCCCTATTGAAGTCGGTTTTACCTTAGAGAATATGTTATGGAGTCAATGCGAAGGTGCTGTGTTATGTTCTGCAACACTAATGGCACTTAACTCTTTTGACCATTTCCGTTTTCAAGCCGGTTTAAGAATGGATGATGGCAGCCAATATCAGCAAGTAGGCTCTCCTTTTGATTATCAAAACAATGCTCAGCTTGTCGTAGCTAAAATGGAAAATGAACCAAGTAATAAAGATTTTACCAACGAGCTTATTAAAAAAATCCCTAAGTATTTAGAGCAAGGTAACGCTAGTTTAGTGTTGTTCTCTTCTTATTGGCAAATGAATAAGGTTGCTGATGCTTTGCGAGAACAGCATAAGTTAACGATTGTAGTGCAAGGAGAACATTCACGTCAGCATATAATTACTCAGCATAAGAAACGTTGTGATAATAATAAAGTTAGCATTATCTTTGGCACACAAAGCTTTTCGGAAGGGCTTGATTTACCAGGAAACTATCTCACTAACTTAATCATAACTAAACTGCCATTTTCTGTCCCCACCTCACCTGTTGAGCAAGCTCAGGCTGAATACATAACATTAAAGGGTGGTAATCCTTTTATGACATTGTCAGTACCTGAAACATCAAAAAAATTGGTCCAAGCCTGTGGAAGGTTATTACGTAATGAACTGGATGAAGGTGTTATTACACTGATGGATAAACGTGTTGTTACTAAACGTTACGGAAAACAATTGCTCAATTCTTTACCACCATTTACACGTGTGATTGAAAATTAAGTTGAAGGTTAATTTGTACATAAAGAAAAAGGGCTTGAATAAATTTAAGCCCTTTTGAGTTGTCTATATTAGACAATAAAATAATAATGTATCACTGCAACATTAATTCGCGTTTTTAAAACGCTCTTCATTAAGTCTTTCAAGCTCTTTCGTTGTTGCACTATCCGTATACTTTTTAGTAGCAAACTCGATGTTAACACCTACTTTAACCAACTCTTGATAGAAGTCTGCAATAGCACAGCTTTCAACTTGTTGACAAACAATAGTGTATTTCATTATCGATGGTTCATGAGCCTGTAAAGCGCCTTTTTTGAACCAAGCTAAAGCTTCAATTAAATCTTTTTCTACAACACCCTTTTCTACAACTGCATCATTTAAATACATTTGCGCTAGGTTAACTTGTCCTTGAGCAAAACCTAAATCAGCAGACTTTTTAAATTTATCAAAAGCTAACTGGGCATTATCACCTTCACTAACACGTTTCAAATATTCTAAACCGGCAAAGTTTTCTTTTTTACCTGGCATGAACACCTTACTGTTAGCAAAAGCTATATCAGGCACAACAAGGTTACCGTCAAGCATATTCCCTTCAGGGCGTCTTGCTTGAAAAATAGCACCCGATTCAATCATGCTTTTCAATTGTGTAATAGAGAAGTTATTACGTTTCTCTTGAAAAAACTTTTCAAATCTTAATTGAGCATAACGAATAGTTTCATTTAACTCATGTTTTTGTGGATAAAAATAGCTACTATATTTCAGCGTGACTATATCACCTGTAATGTCTGCTACTTTAGCCATACGGAATTTTTCTGTAGGACGTAGATTGGATTTTATTAGGCGGAAATCAATATAATAAAGATCATTAAGTTTAGGCTCACTAATATAGCTTTGTGTTTCTAAATTCATTTTATGATTTCCATAAAACCAATTTCCTGCTATTGCAACAACCCCTACAAGTACTAAGCTTAGAATTTTAAACTTATGCACCTGTATCCAAGGATCAGGATCTTTAGTGTCTACGGTATAATGATAATAAGGTTCATCTTGATCATTTTCAGCTGACAAGTTTTGATTTTTGTCTTGTACAACCTGTTCAGCTTCATTTGCTGTTTCACGTTGTTCTGGCGCTTCTTGATTCACTTCTGCTTCTTGCAAAAGATCTTCTTCATATTGGCGAACTGCTTGGGCCATGTTCCGCTCCTTATTCTTATTTTAAGATTTATTAGTATCATTTGAACATAAATTATACAAGTATTAATTTAATGTTATTTGTAACTTATTTAACGTTTAGCCACTTATTGAGCAACTGGTCATCTGCATGCATCAGGCTAGTAATGGGCATATAAGGCAATTACCATTTAAAAAATTATAAAAATACACATTAAAAATATTTTGATAACTTTTTTGTCAAAATATCAACTGTTAATATGAATAAAGCAAAAAACAAGCCAATAAACAGCTTGTTTATTTATATATTTTCTACTACGTGTTTATTATGTTATTGAGATAATTAAGCCATATATACCACAGCTACCGCATGTACAGGCTTTAAGCTGTCATTGCCGTAACAATGAGGTAAATGACCATGGAAATAAATCAAACTTCCTGCTTCTACCACAAATTTCTCTCCTTGTATTTCTACCGTAGCAGTCCCTTCTAAACAGAGAAAAAGCTCATGACTGCCTTCAGGATGAGGGACTCCTTTACTATAACAATCAGGCATCATGCTAATGTCATTTATATGTAAATTTTGTGTGCTAATTGGGCTAGTACGAGTACTCAAAAACTTACCGTTATCAAGGCGACTTACTGGCATATCTTTACGATAAACTTCCGTTACATGAGCGGATTGTCGACTGATTAAATCATCTATAGATACCCCTAATGCTTGCGCTACTTTTACAACCAAACTTATGCTCGGATTTGATTGCTCATTTTCCATATTGGCTAATGTCGCCCGAGGAATACAAGCTAATTCAGCCAGTTTGGTTTGCGTTAGCTTATGTTGGCTTCGTAAACGCTTAATTCCTTCGCTGATGGGATTACTCATATAAGCACCTTGTTTTGATTAATTTTAATTATTGTTAGCCTAATAATATGTAACGTTACAAAATATCAACATAGCAAAGCTAAATATTCCAATATTAAAACATATTGTTATTTTTTTGTCATTATTACTAAAACAAGCTAGACACTGACAATATATCAATTAAAATCCTTTCATCTTATCAATTGAATACAAGATAAAGATAATTTACCCTATTTTTAATAACTTTCCTGGAGAAATAAAATGAATGTTGATCAACATATCAAAGTAGCACAATGGCACTTAGAACAAGCTCGTTTACACAACGTTAGCGATCATACTTGTGGTTGTCCTGCTAACAAGCATGACCAACGTGCAATTGACGCTGTTGAAGCAGGTTTAATCATTGAAGAAAAAGCTTGTACTTTAGAAGCTAAAGAAGCGCGCGTATAGTCGCATGTTTCTATAACAGGTGAATGCAATACCAAAGGTATTACTTCACCTGTTAACTTTATACTTTTCTGTTCGGTTTACTGCTTTTCTATTGTTTGTTTTTTTAGTTCCAGCAACCCGATAACTTTTATTTAAACTCCTCTTATACACTACTCTCTCCTTTTTTACTGGCTTAGACTTCCTTACGTTTTTATTTTTACTGAACACTTTTTCAGATTTATTTAACGTAAGTTGCTAACCAACTGCCTTAGTGATATTCCAAGGCAGTAATGCCTCAATCTCCTCTACTGTTTCTGCTTGGG
>JAWSUX010000619.1:0-1347 GCA_033852215.1 Colwellia sp.
CGTTACATTTTTTCGCTGCTCTGGTACGAGTAACGTATCGGCAATAGGCAACATAATTGCATCAAATTTCGCGTGCATCGCATTTTTAAGTTGTAAACGCCGAGTGCCTTTTTGCAGTTGTACTTCCTCGTCATTAGGTAAGTTAATCGCGATGGTCTTGCTACCTGCGTTACTGTGACCTGCATAGTAAATAATGTCATAAGCATTTAAGTCAGCGTCAGTACCTGGTACTTCGGCTTTGTATTTTTTAGCTACAGGTAGCTTTCTTTGTAATTCAGGCAAATATTTTGCGTATTTAGCTAATTTATCACTCCACGCTAAATCTTTAATGAGCACATAAGCTTCAAAAGCCGCACGGTAACCATACAGTTGGTCTTCATAGTTCTCTATTGGACCAATAACGACATCAATAGCATTATTCTTCATATCCATCCATGCAAAGTCTGAAGCTTGATAATCGTCTGTACGTAGTGCTTCTGCACGCATATTAAGGTAGTTAGCGAATTCTTTATCGTCGGCAAAGCTTGCTGCTTTTTCTAAAATAGCTGCAGCTCGATTGATTTCATCATGATAGATTTCTGAATAAGAGATACTGATTAATTCGCCATGGTCATCACGTCGAACAACAGAGTACAGACCTTTTTTATCAGAGAATTTAGCTTGCTCAAACTCTTGCTTTGTTATGTCTCCTGGATAAAACTCAGCACCCTGCGATTTTTTTAATGTATTGGTTAAGAACGCTTGGTCGCCATTAAGTCTATCCCAAGGACCATAGTTTATTTCAGCAAATTTGCGAGTTTTATCATCAGTAATACTAGCAAGAAAGTTTTTTTTGTCTTGTGAAAATGCTTGTTGCCAAAACAAGTCATCCATAATTTTAGATGCGTCAATAAGTAGGCCTAACATTTTTTTTTGTTTTATTGATAAGTGACTGAGATCTGCTGTTAGGGTTACTTCTTTGTATATAGTTAAACGGTGAGAAAACTCAGTTAACAAAGCAGGGGGTTCATGTTGTGTATTAGTAATGTTTCTTTGTTCTTTGGTATTATTACATGCCACCAATAGTGCAGTACTCGCTAAGAATACGATAGCGGCTATTTTAGAGTATCTTAATGACTTCATTGCAGGCTCTTGTTAAAGATTAATCGGACATTGCCCAAGAGATTAAGAAAAAATGAAGCGGAGTGCAAGAGACTTTATGGAAAAGAGCAGTAAGTGTAATTTTTAAAATATAATTAGCGCAGGCTGATTTACTAGCATAAAAAAATACAGGCATAAAAAAACCGACAAAAGTCGGTTTTTAACTGTAATAATATAAAACTATAGCGAAGTTTAAAGTGCTTTTAT
>JAWSUX010000170.1:0-17692 GCA_033852215.1 Colwellia sp.
TTAATATAAATTTATGGCATAGCGCCTACTTTAGCTCTACTGAGGAATCGAAAGTAACGATAAAGCAGCTCAATGACATTACTCACTTAACAGGCATAAAATTTTCTGATCTTTACCTCGCTAAAATAGAAGTAAAAAAAGATTCAATTTTGTCTGCAAATTTAATGACTTGGGCCAGTAACAAAACACCTTTATTAGCAATAGACTTGTTAACTGCACTGCAACAAGCTCATTTTGAGCAAGCCAATGAATTAACAACACAAAGCAACGTAAATGAAATAATTAGCCAGTTAAAGCTATCGCCTCCAGCAAAAGTATTGAAAGCGGATAAACTCAGTAATGATGCACAAGCACAAATAGAGGAAGTTTTTGCACTGCAAGAGATCATTCAAACAGAAGCTATTCCTGCATTATTATTAGCGATTGATAACGACTTAATTTTACTAAATCATCATCTTTACTTAGAAGAGCCACAAGCAATTGTTGAAGCGGNNATGATAGCACCGCATGTAAAAGTGGGGGTCAGCACGGATGAACTTAATACGTTATGTGCCGACTATACAGAAAAAGTACAACAAGCCATTTCTGCTCCATTAAATTATCATAGTTTTCCAAAGTCGATCTGTACCTCGGTTAATCATGTTGTCTGCCATGGAATTCCTGATAATACCTTATTGGCAGACGGTGATATTATCAATATTGATATAACCGTTATCAAAGATGGTTATCATGGTGACACAAGTAAAATGTTTTTAATTGGCGAAGTCTCTGCTGAGGATGCTCGCTTATGTCGATTAGCACAAGAGTCACTGTATTTAGCAATTAAAAAAGTAAAACCCGGTGCTTTTTTTGGTGATATTGGCGCGACAATTCAAAAGTTCATTAAGAAATCAGGACGATTTGCTATTGTTAAAGACTACTGTGGTCATGGTATAGGCAAAGAGTTCCATGAAGAACCGCAAATTGTTCATTATAAAAATAACGATAAAACCAAAATGGTTGAAGGCATGTGTTTCACTATTGAGCCTATGATCAACTTAGGTAAAGCCTCTACTGTACTTGATAAAGAAGATAACTGGACTGTTTACACAAGTGACGGTAAAAGATCAGCTCAATGGGAGCATACCTTAGTGGTAACCAAAACGGGTTGTGAAATATTAACCTTACGAGCAGAAGAAAAAACAACACGTATTCAGCATAATTGAACATACAGAACCGAACCTGCAATTTGATTAAAGCTATTTCATTAAAATTAGTTTATTAAAGTAATAAAAGGTGATCTTTTGAATTCTACGACTATTGTTCCCGAACATTTTATTGATGATTTAGCTATAAACAATGATTTTTTATCAAGTAGTGATATCTGTACGCTAAGCCAAACTTTTAATGACTGGCTGAAAAGCGCTTTTATTAATAATGATGTCAGTGATTTATTATTAGCAAGAGCCGCCTTTGTTGATGCCTCCTTAAAAAAAATATGGTATCAACACCACCTTAATGAATTTAAAATTAGTTTAATTGCTGTTGGTGGTTATGGGCGAGGTGAGTTGCACCCTCAATCCGATGTTGATATTTTATTGTTAACACAAGCAGAGATTGATAGTGAATTAGAAGAAAAAATATCTAGTTTTATCACTCAACTTTGGGACATTAAACTTGATATTGGCCATAGTGTTCGCTCAGTCAAAGAGTGTTTAAAACAAGCAGTTAAAGATGTAACTGTTGCGACAAATTTAATGGAAATGCGTCAAATAACAGGTAATGAAATACTCACTCAACAATTGGTGCATATATTACATGAGGATGTTTTTTGGACTTCAGAAAAGTTCTTTCTCGCGAAGTGCAAAGAGCAAGAAGACAGACATCAGCAATATCGAGGTGCTGCGTATACATTAGAGCCTAATATTAAGGCGAATCCTGGTGGTTTACGTGATATTCAAACGATAGCTTGGGTTGCTAAACGGCATTTCCTGGCAGACTCATTAGAAGAATTAGTTGAGCATAAATATCTTTTTCCAAATGAATTCATTGAATTATTAGAAGCCCAAGATTACCTATGGCGTATGCGTTTTGCATTACACTTTGTTGCGGGGCGTAGTGAAAACCGCTTACTCTTTGATTATCAAACTGATGTTGCCAAAATGATGGGATTTGGCGATGAGGGCAAAGCCCCAGTAGAGCGAATGATGAAACGATTTTTTCGCATTATATCTCGCATCGCTGAATTAAATACTATGTTGTTGCAACATTTCGAACAAGCCATTATAAAAAAACCTGAACAAAGCAGCATTACAGTTATTAATCAAGATTTTGAATTAGTAGATAAGCTTATTAATACCCGCAACGATAGAATATTTATGCGACCAGTAAAAATGATTGAAATGTTTTTGATCATTGCGCAAGAGCCGGGCATAAAAGGTATTCACTCACATACTTTACGATTAATGCGTAATGCACGACGACGTTTAATTTCTGGTTTAATTGATTACGCAGAGTGTCGTCGCATGTTTATGGCCATCATCCATCACCCTCGCGGTTTAGGGCTTGCATTTAATTTAATGCATCGCCACGGCATTATCGGCTCTTACTTACCCCTATGGCGGAGTATTGTGGGGCAGATGCAATTTGATTTATTTCATGCCTATTCGGTTGATGAACATAGCTACCGAGTTATCAAAAACCTCTATCAATTTAGCTTAGAAGAGCATAATCATAAATTTCCTTTATGCAGCAAAATAGTACAGCGAATTCGCAAACCAGAAGTACTTTATTTAGCAGGGATATTTCACGATATTGCTAAAGGTCGAGGTGGCGATCATGCCAAACTTGGTGCTATTGATGCCTTAAATTTCTGTTTATCGCATCAAATGAGCAAGCATGACAGTCAAGTGGTCTCTTGGTTAGTTGAAAACCACTTGTTAATGTCAGTAACCGCGCAGCGACGTGATATTAGTGATGAAAATGTGATTCGTACATTTGGTGAAATAGTCCGTGATGAAGCCCATTTGGATTACCTTTACTGTTTAACAGTAGCCGATATGCGCGCAACCAATGAAAGTTTATGGAATAGCTGGAAAGCCAATTTACTTTCTGATTTGTATTTTAATACCCTTAGCGCTTTACGTCACGGTTTAGCAAAACCAGTAGAAACACGTTCTAAAATCAGGGAAAATCAATATGAAGCATTATCTCTATTAACTAAAATTAATGTAGATAATGATAAAATAAAGTCCTTATGGTCGGAGTTTAGAGTAGATTATTTCTTACGCTACTCACCTGAACAAATCGCAAGGCACAGTGAAAATATTATTAAGCACGACAGAGAGAAACCTTTAGTACTTATTAGCCTTAAACCTTACCGAGGCGGAACCGAGGTATTTATTTTCACCAAGGAAAAAAAGAATACTTTTGCTAGCACGGTATCTTTTTTAGGTAGCAAAAAACTTTCTATTCATGATGCTAAAATTATTACCACCAAAACAGGTTATACAGTAAATACTTTTATTGTGCTTGATGGCCGTGGCAAGGCATTGAATGAACGCTATAATACCAAAGAGATAAGCAACGTTTTAGTCAATAAATTAAGTGAAGATAATTATTGCGATGTCCCCGTGCAACAACCTTCTAAACGCGTTAAACAATTTAAAGTTCCTCTGCGTGTGAGCTTTATTAAATTACACACTAAAAACCGCACCATGATTGAAATTACCGCTTTAGATAGATCCAGCCTTTTATCTAATATCGCGCAAATATTCCAGCAAGAAAAAATTAATATTCACTCAGCAAAAATAACCACTTTTGGTGAAAAAGTGGATGACGTTTTTACTATTTCTACCTCTGAGAACACTGCTTTAACAGAAGAAGAAAAGAGCTCTCTTGCTGAAAAATTAATTGAAGAAATAGATTAAGTAATATAACTAAAATTACTGATTACTGATTACTGAGCGCAACGATAAAACAGCATAAACTTAATGGCTTTGTGTAAGCAACGAACATAAACGATCAAAATATGGAAAATACCATGACAGATTTAAGCGCTTTAGAAAAGACGATCGAACAAGCTTTTGAAGATAGAGCTAATATTTCGCCAGCAACAGTATCTAGCGAGATAAAAACAGCCGTACTTAATGCCTTAACAGCATTAAATAATGGCAGCGCTCGCGTAGCTGAGAAAGTTAATGGTACATGGTATGTAAATCAATGGCTTAAAAAAGCGGTATTGTTGTCTTTTAGAATTTGGGATAACAAAGTAATTGATGGTGCAGAAAGTACATTTTTTGATAAAGTTCCGATGAAATATGATGATTATACCAACGATATGTTCACTAACGACGGGGTGCGAATAGTGCCTGGTGCTAGTGTACGCACAGGGAGTTATATCGGTAAAAATGTTGTTGTTATGCCAAGTTTTGTTAATATTGGCGCTTACGTAGATGAAGGTTGTATGGTTGATGCATGGGCTACCGTGGGATCATGTGCACAAATAGGTAAAAACGTACATTTATCTGGTGGTGTTGGTATTGGAGGTGTTTTAGAGCCTTTACAAGCTGGCCCAACGATTATCGAAGATAACTGTTTTATTGGCGCACGTTCTGAAATTGTTGAAGGTGTAGTAGTTGAGGAAGGTGCGGTCATTTCTATGGGCGTATACATAGGTCAAAGCACACGGATTTTTGATAGAGAAACCGGTGAAGTACATTATGGCCGAGTACCTGCTGGCTCTGTTGTTGTACCAGGAAACTTACCATCAAAATGTGGAACCTACAGTTTATACGCAGCCATTATAGTTAAGAAAGTTGATGCTAAAACACGTGCAAAAGTAGGAATTAACGAACTTTTACGTGCAGAATAGACTTTAAGAGTTACAAAGTGTATTTGTAACTCTTTCAAACAATATTTTCATGTTTTTTTGATAATATTATTACAATATAAGTTCTTTCAGTGGGCAATTCAGTCCTAATAAAACCTGTTCAAACTCTTCACCTATTGATGCAGACAAATGCATTTTTTTCCTCGTAACAGGATGTTCAAAGCTTAATTCTTTCGCGACCAGTAATAAACGGCTTAAGGTGAATTTTTCTCTAAACATAGTATTATGCTTGCCATCTCCATGAGTGGTATCACCAACAATAGGGTGAAATATATGCTTCATATGCCGTCTTAATTGATGCTTTCTACCTGTTTCTGGACTTAATGATAATAGCGAATATCGGGAAGTGGAATAACGACCCACAGCAATTGGCACTTCACCTTGCCATAACGTTTTATAATGAGTTATCGCCTCTTGTGCAGGTTTATCTTGCTGTGCTTTTTTATCCGTCATTTTATCAAGTTCCTCTTTCAACGCATAATCAATAGAGTCTTCGGTTAAGGTGTAACCCCTAACCAAAGCAATATATGTTTTTCTGACCATTTTTTGCGTAAACTGCTCATTAAGTTTAGCCGCTATTTCAGAAGATAAAGCCATTACCAATACACCCGAGGTAGGCTTATCTAAACGGTGCACAGGATAAACATATTGCCCTATTTGATCTCGGGTCATTTGCAAGGCAAAACGTGTTTCGTGCTTATCTATCATTGAACGATGCACTAATAAACCCGAAGGTTTATCAATAACAACAATGTATTCATCTTGGTAAAGTATGGGTAACATCAATTTTCCAATATTATGCCTACGTAATTTGTAGCATATTCATAATGTTATGAAGTTATAAGAAGCAACTTATCATGCTCGTGTTATCAAAATATTTTACTGTTTATATAAGGTTATTATCCTTATAATACCAAGCCAAAACAAGCTGCAATTATTTTGAATTTTTATGACTGAAACTGTACATCCTGCCAATATAGAGACCATCTCCCAGTTACTTAATTTATCAGGCTCTCAATATCGCTTATATGATATTGGTCGCCGTATAGAAAAGTTATCGAAAGAGCAGTTCGAAAAAGTAGAATTAAATCAATTGCCTTACCCTACCCCGTCGCAAGGGCATGCTCATATTGCTATTACTTTTTGGCAAAAAAAATCAACTCAACCTTATTTGTGGCTTTTGAAGTTACCACTTGATGAACGCGGTTTATTAAATCAAGGAGCACGAAATCACTTTATTGCTATAATTGTTGAAGCTTTAGGTGCTGATTTAAGTCAAGAAACCAATAAGAAACAAGAAGAATTACTCAGTGCTAACCCGTACTTATTTACGCCCGCACAATACAAATTGGCCAGTTTAAATAGTAAAATAAAAGTTGATTTAAAGCAGCCCGCTAGTGAATATTTATTACCTTTTCAACATTACATTTCAGATAAAGCTAATTGGAGTAACTGGCAGACCGTTGGCGTACAGGGCATAACTGACTTTGCTGCGAGAATTAATCAAGAAAATAATATTGAGCAACTGATCAAAGCATTACCAAGCTTACCAGAGGAAGTATTATTACCCTTGTGTGGCGCTTTAGAAAATGAAGTTTACACTATTGAGCTAATCACGGCAGTGTTATCAAGGTTAGCTTCACTGCTGAAAAATGAAACCTGTGGCATAAGTAACAACACAAGTAATAACCAATTACAGCAACACTTATTACGTGCTTTAGCTGCTAACGTGAATCATATTCATGTAATTGATTTTATCGAAAAATTATTAGAACAAGAAAAAATTAGTACTGAGTTATTAATCACCTTATCTGGACGTTGCTGGTTAGCGCTTGCGGATGAAAAGCGTTTAATGTCTTATTTTGAACATTTAGTTGCTAGCGGTGATAATGCTTTATTCCATAGTATATTTAAGGACTTGGTTACTATCCCTGACTTACGTCCCATTGTTTTTCAGTGTATGCGAGCACCTGAACGTTCACCAGCACTTGCTCAAGCTATAGGGCAATTATTTAATCGAAGCTAAAACAAGCTCTTTGGAAATTTTATTATGGAAAATATTTATTATTTATTGTTCTTTTTCTTACTCTGTTGGTATTTTATTTATTTAAGACAAGTATCTGAAGCAGCAAAAAAACATTTAAATCAATATTGTAAGCAAACCGGATTACAATTTATAGCGATAGCAAGGCGCTCAAGTCGATTCAAGTTTTCTAAAAAACATGGTCTGTGTATTTACAGTATTTTTGATTTTGAGTTCAGTGGTGATGGTGAGTCTAACAATCAAGGTATATTAACACTACACGGTTTAAAGTTAGAAAAAGTCGATTTACCAGCATATCGTGTGAGTTAACTATCTCTTTATTAGGTATTGCTTTATTAGCTATCGTCTTAATTATGCATTAGCTTAAAAATCACGTTAACTTATCAAAACATGTTAACTATAAAGTTATTATTGGAGTTTTTAGTGCCCTTATTACAATCAATTTTTTGCTTACAAGGTTACGATGAACGTAGCCGTTTTTTTGTTTTGTCAGGCATATCTTTACTTGCCTTTATTTTATTTTCCGCTATTTTTGCGTCTTACTTTGTTGTTAATTTATTATTTTTATTGCTACTAACATCAATATTAACACTCACAACGATAAGACGTTTACGTGATGCAAAGCTGAGTAAAAGTTGGCAATTAATACCGAGCGTACTTTTTTTAATTACAGGAGTGATCACTTTACTGCTTGATAATAATATCAGTTATTATTTATTACTATTACCAAGCTTAGTGTCAGCATTATTATTAACTTACCCTAGTCAAAACGATGGTAAAGAAAAAAACTATATTTATGGCTATTATGGCCCTGTTGATTTAGCTAGCTACCTACAAAGTACTAAAAAACCAAGAAAACAAAATCAACGAATAGAGCCAACATTAGCAAGTGATAGTGTTAATACTCACGCGGTTAACCACGCCTCTATAGCCACTCAAGTAGAACAAAATAATAACAACCAAACTGACCAACAATCTACAAGTCAAATACAAGCAGATCTTGGCGAACTTATCCGTTTAAAGCTTTTAAATAATAAAAGACTGCAATTAGGGATTGTGATCAGCTTATTAGCTATTTTTGTCACTATTGTTATTACCAGCCTACTTACAAGTAATACTAAGAGTACTCAATTGCATGAAGCAGAGCAGAACTTAAGCCAAGAACAAATAATACAACAGAGCAATATCAGCGGAAGTAAACTCATCGCAAGTAGAACTCAGCACTTAGTAATGCCTGATAACTTTGATTTATACCTAACACCTTATAAAGGTATACTACTTCATTGGCAGGCGGATAGTGTTGCTACTGGTCAGTTATGGTCACAATTAACCACTAAAGGTGATAAAAGTTGTCAGCTTATTAACTTCAATCAAGGTAATGACTTACGCCCTTTAACAATAATGGTAGAAAATAATACTGAATATTTTGCCAGTTTTTCTCCCTTAGATACTCAAGCGCTAATTCAAGCGCTAGCTTTTCAAGGAAGCTTTTCTCTTTGCGGTTATGATTTCTCACTTAAAGGTAGTCAGGCTGTATTAGGAAAACATAATAGCTATGCCTTCTTTCTTGATAAGTAGTAAAAATTAAAAAAAAACTGTTTACTTTCATAAACAGCTTTTCCTGAACTTTTTTACATAAATATTTATAGCCGCAGTAATCTTTGCTCTTTCCCTAAAGCGATGCCTACTTTAAATAACTCATCATAAATATTTTTCATTGCTATGGTATTTTCTGTTAATGAGTCATCCCATTTACTGCGCTTTTCAAACCCTAAATCACTAATTTTATAATAATGTTCGATTGTCAAACCACTGATATCTAGGCACGACTTAGTACAACCTAAATCACAACCATCAATAGCGATAATTGGTCGCCCTGATTGTGCTAGTGCCATTATTGGCGCTACTTTACCGATAACACCAGAGATACATGACATTTCAGCCATACCATCACCATCAAGGTTTAATGCGATGTTATGTGCCATTTGCGCTAAATTAGAACAGCCTGAGCATGAATAAACAATGGGCTTATTATTGACAGTTTGCAGCTCTTTATTTTTTGTTATTTCATTAGACATAACAGACTCTCACATTGTAAAACTATGTATCATTTCTCATTGGCATCGACCATAACACCAACGAAATAATGCTCAGCTTTACATACTAACAGTATTGAGTCTGCTCTTTTTGACTTGGATCAAACTTTAGTAAATAACCACTTAAATTACATGGTTATACTTAAAAAGTAATAACATGAACGCTAATGCTTTAGTTAAGCTCATGCAAATGACGCCAGCATAAATGACAATAGCTACGCGTTTTAATTGGGCGAGGTGTGTTAACTCTGTTAATTTAAGACAATATTCTACTAGCGAAAAAAACCGAAATACGTCAAACATTAGTCTCACAACTTTTTTTATTTACTTATAAAAAAGCTCCAACTTAAATAGCCAGAGCTTTTTTAATAAGTAATTTACGACAAACTAAGATCGTTTTGAAAGAGCTCTAATCATCGACACATACAAAGTAAATATAATGAGGAAACTTGCTAACATGATATACTCCGCTATTTCAAAGTACTCACCAACAATACCAAAGGCTGACAGTACCGATGCGGCTAAAGAAATAACAACCAGTGTTTGTTTTGAGCTTAAACCTACACGCTGCAACATATGATGTAAGTGATCTCTATCAGGCTTAAAAGGTGACTTACCATTCTTATACCTGCGTACAACAATAGTCAACATATCCATTAATGGAATAGCGCAAATCCATAATGCAGTAACAGGGCGAAAAGAGGCTTGCTCTCCTTGAGTACCCATAGTTAAAAGCCAAATTACACTTAAACCAACAAACATACTGCCAGCATCACCCATAAATATTTTTTTAGTTTCATCTTTGAATAAACCTAAATTAAACATCAAGTAAGGTAGTGTGGCGGTGGCGAGAATCAAGGGGTAACTTAAATAGTCTGTTTGACCACTTAAGAGAAATAACAAAGCAATAGAAGTAAAGGTATTAACACTTAAGCTACCGATTAGCCCATCAATACCATCAATCATATTATAAGCATTAATTACCACAATAATACCAATATAGGTAAAAACAATTCCCAGAGAGCCAAGGTTTACATTACCTAAAGCAAATAAATTACCTAAATTGGAGATGTAACCACCAACACCATAAATCATCAAACTGGCGATGATAATCTGCCCAACAATACGCACTCGAACACGTAAATCAAACTTATCATCAAGCGCACCAATAAAAACCATCATTGCTGAAGCAATAAGATACATACGTAATTCAACTGTACTAGGCAACCATAATAAACTTGCTGCCAATACGGCAAGAAAAATAGAAATACCGCCAATAAGAGGGATGTGACCGTCATGTTGTTTTCGTTGACAGGGTTTATCAACTAAGCCAACTTCGATAGCAACAGGTTTAAAGAACTTTATAGCGAAAAAAGCAAAGCAGAAGGTAGTGAAAATGGTAGCAAGTATATACATTATCATCCTAATAAACGAACAACTGGAAAATTATCAATAACTTTTATTTGTTATAAATATCAAAAATGCTAAAAAAAACAAAAAGTGATTTATAAAGATTACTTGAGTACCTACTCTAGTAATAAAAAACCACGTAATTATAGTGGAACATCAATAAAAATAAAAGCTAAAACCCTAAACAGATCACGTTATTAGTTCAATAATGTGATCAAATGTCAGAAACTGAATTTTTCCCGTGAATTATAGGTATAAACTAAGTAACTCAGACTACTTGCCAATAAAATCAATATACCAAGGCATTGCTTTATCAATACCTTGTGCAATTTTAAACTCTGGTTCAAACCCTAATAACGATCGTGCTTTACCTATATCAGCTTGCGAATGTAAAACATCCCCAGCTCTAAAATCTTGATAAACTGGCGACTTTTGATAAGCAACATTATTAATTTGTAATACTTGTTTTAAGCTATCAAATAAAAAATTCAAACTTGTTCTATCGCCTAATGCAACATTGTAAACTTGATTTTTAGATTCATTTTCTGCGGTCGCTGCTAATATATTGGCTTGCACTGCATTTTCAATGAAACAAAAGTCTCGACTAGTTTCACCATCACCATTAATAAAGACTTGTTCGTTGGCAATCATAGCAGCAGTCCACTTAGGAATAACTGCGGCATATGCTCCATCTGGCTCTTGTCTTTTGCCAAAAACATTAAAATAACGTAACCCAATACTATTGAGGCCATAACTTTTATGAAAAACATCGGCATATAATTCATTAACATATTTAGTCACAGCATAAGGAGATAACGGCTTACCAATAGCATCTTCTACTTTAGGTAAAGCAGGATGATCACCATAAGTAGAACTAGAGGCGGCGTAAACAAAACTGCTAACTTTTGCCTCTTTCGCGGCGACTAACATATTCAAAAAGCCACTAATATTAGTTTCGTTAGTAGTAATAGGGTCACTAAGTGAACGAGGTACTGACCCCAAAGCTGCTTGATGCAAAATATAGTCAACGGCATCATTGCCATTATTAGCACTTGTTACCGCTCGTTGACAATCAGCAAGATTACGAATATCTCCCTCAAAGAAAGTGAAATTTTTCCATTGTTCTATACTGACTTCTTCCTGTACTTCATCTAAATTATGCTGATGACCCGTAGAAAAATTATCTAAACCGACAACTTTTTGATTTAACAATAATAATGTTTCTAATAAGTTAGAGCCAATAAAACCCGCACAACCAGTAATTAACCAAGTTTTAGGTTGAGAGTTTAGTGCTTGTTTTATTTGTTGATAACGAGTCATTGCGTTTAAAATTCCTTTAATAAATTATTGTGTTATAAAAATGTCAAGCAGAGCAATTATAAACGAATATCTGCCAGTTCTGGATCAAGCATATATTTCAAATCATAAATAACATGTTCTACTTTCATCAATGCTTTGATTTCAGTACTACTCATCGCTTTAAATTGATTGTGAGCCACAGCAAAAATAATAGCGTCATAGTGAGAAGTTTTCGGCTGTTCAATTAAATCCACATCATATTCATTTTTAGCATCAACAGGATTAACCCAAGGATCATAAACATCAACATTAATGTCAAAATCACTAAGTTCGGTCAAAATATCGACCACTTTGGTATTACGTACATCAGGACAATTTTCTTTAAAAGTTAACCCCATAACTAAGACATTCGCACCATTTACGGGAAGTTTAGCCTTTAGCATCGTTTTCACTAATTGTGATACCACATACTCGCCCATCGAATCATTAATACGACGTCCAGCTAAAATAACCTCAGGATTATAACCAATGGCTTGTGCTTTATGAGTTAAATAATATGGATCAACACCGATACAATGCCCGCCAACAAGGCCAGGTCTAAACGGTAAGAAATTCCATTTAGTGCCAGCGGCTTTTAATACTTCTTCCGTATCAATATTAAGCTTATTAAAAATAACGGCCAATTCATTAATTAAAGCTATATTTAAATCACGTTGGGTATTTTCAATTACTTTTGCCGCTTCAGCTACTTGGATACTAGAAGCTTTATAAGTACCCGCCGTAATAATCGAGCCATAAAGGTTATCAACAAAGTCTGCGATCTCTGGTGTTGAACCCGATGTTACTTTTAAAATATTAGTAACACGATGCTCTTTGTCACCGGGGTTTATACGCTCTGGACTATAACCAGCATAAAAATCTTGATTAAAAACTAAGTCCGATAATCTCTCTATTGCGGGTAAACATACCTCTTCTGTAGCACCTGGATAAACAGTTGACTCATAAATAACGACATCATTTTTACCAATTACTCTAGCCAACATTTCACTGGCTTTAATCAAAGGCGTTAAATCTGGTTGTTTATGTTTGTCAATGGGTGTTGGTACTGTAACAATATAAACATTACAGTCTTTCAGACTATTCACATCGCTTGAATAGTCAATATAAGGTGAATCAGCCAATTCATCTGATGATACTTCTAATGTAAAATCATGACCTTGGGTTAATTCAGTAACACGTTTAACGTTTATATCAAAACCTAACGTTGAGTACTTTTTACCAAACTCGACCGCTAGAGGTAAGCCGACATAACCTAAACCTATAACACCAATTTTTATATTATTAAGAGTTTTTAACATTTGTCTTCCATTTAAAATCATAACTTATTTATTAATATTACTAATCGAGGCAATAGCGACGGCAGAGTTATAAATAATGCCGGTAACATTTGTCCATAATTCCAACTTGTTCATATATTCCGCATCAAGCGGTACTACGATAGTGTCTCCAGGTTTAATGTTATCTCCTGCATTACTACTGAACCAATTACCTGTATCCATCATTTTAATACTACCATTAGCAGCAATAATATATATTCTTCCCGTATCAGCACGTTTTTTACTGCCACCGCTTTTATCTAAATAATCTTCTGCGCTTAGGCTAACATCAAACATATGCGATGAAGTAACCTGTACTTGCCCAATAACATTAACTGAATTTTTATGCGTTGGCACATATAAAACGTCACCACTCTCGAGCAATACATCATAATTTTTATCCGTAACAACTTTAGGTAAATCAATAACTAAACGACCAACAGGTTGAACATTTGCCATATCGGAAAGCATCTGTTGTACATCAGTATAAGATTGCGAATAGTTTTTGTCTGACATTGACTTTGATGCCATTTCCACCCGTAAATCCGCCGTTAATTTAAGTAAATTTTGCTGTTCTAATTCACGTAATTGTACGCGAGTAAAAACCGAACCCTCTTGATGAGCAAATTGAGTAAAACCACCCGCTTTAGCAATTAAATCGGCAAGGCTTTCACCTCGTCGTACCGTGTATTTACCTGGAAAAACAAATTCTCCACGTAACTCTACAAAATTATTTTCACTCCACGCTGGAATTTGGTGAATATTCAATCGATCTTTGGGCTGTAATAAGATGTTCTCATCATCTTTATTTTTCAGTGCTAAATCTAAACTTACAGAAATAGACTTTTTACGAGCTACATTGATAGCGACTTCATTACGTGTAATATCTGCTCGGATTAAATAAGCAGACTCAGTCAACCCTCCAGCTGCAGCAACGAGATCATCAACGCGACCGTTTATTGCTAATGGGTAAATCCCTGGGAATTTTACCGCGCCATCAACTTCAACAAGTTGTATCGGTTTACCTGATTTCCCCTGACGTTTAAGTTTATCAATAATAGGTACCAATAAACGTTGACGTGAAAAGAGCGCATAATCTTTAATGTCTATTTCTTCTACTACTGTGCCACCACTCATTTGTTCGATAGCTTTGTTAACTAATTCAGCCGTAGCTTCAGCATCTTTCTCTGCTTGACTCATAAATTGAGCTAATTGTTCTTCATCACCATATTTTTGCCAGAAACGTTTACTTTTATGAGTAACTTTAGCTATTTCCTGCTCTTTTTTCGCCAATTCTTCTTCTGTATAAGCCAAAAGATTTAACTCAATGCTACTATTATCTTCTAATTTAGCATCACGTGAAAAAATCAATATTTTATCATTAGAATGCAACAATAAGTTATCATCAGAATTAACATTACTTATTGCGTTAACTAAATCAAACTGCAATATTTCAATATTTCCGGCAACATCAATTTCACGCACAATGAGACCATAGTTTAAATCGGCAGAAGGTAATAAGTGTGATTTGATACTAGGAAGTAAATCTGTAATACGTTGCCCTTCTTGCCATTGATAATTACCAGGGCGAGTCATCGCGCCAATTAAAGTCACTGATTGACTAAACGTTTCAGCTGCTTTCATTATGCGGATAGCATCACCGCCATGTACATTTTGAGCCAAATCTTTTTTATTGGTTAAATCA
The DNA here is from genome assembly GCA_033852215.1 of Colwellia sp. Lineage (GTDB taxonomy): Bacteria > Pseudomonadota > Gammaproteobacteria > Enterobacterales > Alteromonadaceae > Colwellia. The sequence continues at coordinate 14,801 of JAWSUX010000170.1, forward strand.
ACATTAACCACTGTACGCAAAGCATGTCTATTGTAGCGTTCAACAATAGTCGACTTTGCAAATGCCGTAGGTAATAAACCTCCCGCCATCATTAATACATTATTGAAATCATCGTTAGCTATTAGTTCGTATATCGCAGGGCGGCGAACTTCGCCTTCAATGCGAACTCTTTTACCAACAGAGGAAATGAAAACTACATCACCCGATTGTAATAACTCGTCATTGCTTGAATCACCTTGAATAAGTAACTCGTATAAGTCCAACGTTGTTACTAATTTCCCCGCTCGCTTCAACTGAATATTACGTAAACTACCAATATCATTAATGCCACCCGCAGCAAAAAGAGCATGTGTAATACTCGAAAGAGAGCTCAACGTATAAGAGCCTGGTTTATGCGCATCACCTAACACAAAAACGCGCATAGAACGTAAAGAGGCCATACCAATAACAACATCAACGCCAATAACTTTTTCTTTTATACGCGCAATCAATAAACGTTTCATTTCTGAAAAAGAAAGACCTGCAACAGAAAAAGCGCCATGTGTAGGGAAAACAATATCCCCCTCACGATTTACCTCTAACTCAAGTTCATGACTTTCTTTACCAAAAACCTGGATAGAAATTTTATCACCAGGACCAACGGTATAACCTGCAGGAATAGCGATATCCATGGTTGGCGCAAAGGTTTGCGGTGCATTAGCAAAAACGTCATAACCAAAAGGTTTTAATTCTTGAATTAACTCAAATTCTTCTTCTTCTTCTTCTGTAAACTCATCAAAAATAGGATTGCCTGACGCATCAAATTGAGTTCCTCTTGGATAGCTTTCAGTATTTTGGAGAGACTCTTCAGTGCCTTCACTTGATAACTTTCCTTTTATCATATTGATATCAACGCCCATACTTTTCGCAAGTGCTTCTTGTTGAGCTGGCGGTAATTTTTTAAATTGTTCCATTTGCTGCTCGCTTATCTGGGCAGCAGAAACTGAAAAAATGAATAATTGACTGATAAAAAGTAATAACACTAATTTATACGAATTAAATAAACCAATGTCATGAGATAGTTTTGTATGAAGTATCATAAGCGCAAAAATATTCCTGTGATGCGTTTAAAGTGACTTTACTAAGGAAGTAAAGTTATAAATACCTTGTCATTAATTTAGCGAATAAACCTAAAAAACATCAAGGCAATTGAAGCAACGAAGGAGTTTATCAGTATATGAGAAGCCAAACAATATGGAGCAATCCAATTACTTTAGGTAATTTTAATTTTACTATTAGGTCTTACTAGAATAAAACGTCCAAAAGGAAATGGTAAGCTACTTAATGTAAGTACAATATAAAAGTTATTAACACTGTTATAAAGGGCTAATACTTGCGTTTAAGGCGGTGCACAGGTATAAATTAACGTTGTATTTTTAGTATGAAAATTTTAACGCTCTGATTGTATAATCAGATAAAAATCATAACCTTTATAATAGAATATATAAACAAAGCAACGCTCAATTGAGTCAAGTTAGCGCAAATAAACACAAAATAAAATCTAGGATAATTATATGAGTAAAGCAAACGCAGCTGAGTTTATGGGACACCCTAGCGGCTTAACAACGTTGTTTCTCACCGAAATGTGGGAACGAATGAGCTACTACGGTATGCGAGCGCTACTGGTATTGTTTATGACCGCAACACTGCAAGAAGGAGGCTTAGGCTTAACTGTTGCTAGTGCCGCCGCCATCTATGGGTTATATACTGGTAGTGTCTATTTTATGGGCTTACCTGGCGGTTGGATTGCAGATAGATTAATCGGCGGGCAAAAGGCTGTTTGGTATGGTGGTATCATCATTATGATCGGGCACATTGTTCTCGCTATTCCTAATGATCAGTCATTCTTTATTGGTTTAATATTAGTTATTCTAGGTACTGGTTTATTAAAACCAAATATCGGCGCTATGGTGGGACAATTATATAGCGATGATGATGTTCGTCGTGATAGTGGCTACGCCATATATTATATGGGTATTAATATTGGATCGATAATCGGCTATGCGGTTTGTGGCTACTTTTCAGAAAACATTGGTTGGCACTGGGCTTTTGGCGCTGCTGCAGTAGGTATGGCAATTGGTCTAATACAATACCGAATGACAAGTTATAAATTAGAATCCGTGGGGCGTGAGCCAGTAGATCCTCTTTCAAAAGCAACACAACAAAAAAGCTGGGCTGTTATCGCTCTATTTTTAATTTTTATCGTTGTTCTCACCTCATTAACTTTTTTAGGTTTAATCGTAATTGAGCCTATCGTTGTTGCCAAATATACTGCGGTTGCCTTTACCTTTATATTTTTTCTTTATTATGGCGCAATATTTTTCCTTGGTAACTTAACGGACAATGAAAAGAAGCGCTTAGGTGCATTGTTTTTAGTTTGTATCGCTTCTGCTTGTTTCTGGTCTGGCTTTGAACAAGCGGGATCTTCACTTAATTTATTTGCTAGGGATTATACTGACCGCATGATTGGAAATTTCGAAATTCCAACCGCATGGTTTCAATCAACTAATGCTTTATTTATAGTGATACTTTCACCATTTTTTGCCGCTTTGTGGATCAATTTAGGTAGGCGACTAGTCAGCCCTTCGTTCGGATTAAAATGTGCTGTCGGTTTGTTTATTATGGCCAGTGGTTTTATCGTGATGTTTTTTGCTGCACAATATGCGGCAAGTGGTATGAAAGTAGCCCCTTATTGGTTAGTTGCTACTTACTTCTTACATACCGTTGGTGAGCTTTGTTTAAGTCCAGTCGCATTAAGTGCTGTCAGCCGACTTTCTCCTAAGCGTTTTACTGGTCAGATGATGGGGGTATTTGTATTAACTTACTCCATCGGTAATATTATTTCTGGTTTGT
>JAWSUX010000171.1:0-2172 GCA_033852215.1 Colwellia sp.
CGTCGACATGGGGACGTTCCTGTACGTGACTATTCTGGTATGTTTGTCATTGATTTTACTGTGCCTACAGCACCACGTTTAAGCTGTGCGGTATTTTTTGATCAAGACAAAGAAGACCCGAGTGATGGTGACCGTACCAGTGATCCAATGTATGTGAACTTTCAAGATGAATATGCCTTTGTGGATCATTTCAAGGTTAATATAAAAGCCTGTGAAGAAGCCTATGATGATGAAGAAATATCAGCACAAGAATTTGACGAAATAGTTTATAAATTTGCAGATATTGATAACGGTTGTGATGCTAGCCAGTATTTTAGACCTTTAGGGCAAGTGGGTATTTTTGGTGGCTATAACTATTGGGGTACGCCGGATGTCAATGAGCAGGGCATGTGTTTTTTTGTAACCGATGACGAACCCGATACACGAGCTCCTTTTGTGTCTGGGCATAGACCATTGGCAAATCAAACGGATTACCCTGTAGATGGTTTTATTCATCTTCATATTCCAGAAACCTTACGCAGTGAAACGGTACAAAATGCCATAACAGTAACTAACATGAGTACTGGTGTTGCCATTACGTATCGGCATCAATTATCTCATACGGGCACTATTTCAATATGGCCAGATGAGTACTTTGCAGCAGAGACCACCTATCAAGTGAGTGTTAAAGGTATACAAGATTTTATGGGTAATACCATGGAAGATTATCAATATTCTTTCACCACAGACGATGGTGTGGTAACTGGACCTGATGGTGATGATGGTTCATCTTTTGAAGACATAGCGCAAACTTATAGTCCTACTGCGCCAGAGACATCATATTTTGCGAATAAATCTAGCCAATTAAGTTGTCGTTCGGATTCTTTTAGCCCAGATGTTTGGGCGGTGAACCCAGACAATGACAGTGTCACTATTATTAGTCAAAATGTTGATGCAGCAGTACTGTCAGTATCGCCAACGTTAAAATATGAAATAAAATTAGGTTATCAAGCGCCTACTTCAGTCACACATATGGTTATCGACCGTTGGCAACATTTCTATGCCGTGACTTATCGAGATGATGACAAAGTTGTAATCTTTGATGATAAAGGTGCCCCTACGTTTAGCATTGATACCGGACATGGCAGTCAACCAATCTCGTCTGTGTATAGCGATGGCCGGTTATTTGTTGCTTTGTACGGCAGTGGTGAAGTGATTGAAGTGAATATTGCGGATAAAGAAATTTTACATAGAGTAAAAGTTGGACCAACACCAAAAGCAATGGCGTTATTAGACAATCGTTTATTGGTAACACGATTTATTTCTACCATGAATAATGGAGAAGTCTATGATATGAATATCTCTGATGGATTAACGTTAACACGCACTATCGATATCAAAAAAGTGCTGGTTCCTGACGATTTGTTTCATGGCTCAGGTGTGCCTAATTATTTATCGAGTATTGTGATAAATCAACAAGGTACTTTAGCCTATGTTACGGCAACAAAAGCTAATGTTGATAGTGGTTTGTTCCGTAAAGGCACAGCGTTAGACGATGACAATACTATACGTGCAATGATTGCAAGAATTGATTTGGTCAATAATGTTGATGCTAATACTAATGAAAACACGGCTGAAGGTACTGAAGATTTGGATAACTCAGGTGATGTATCTGCAGTAACTTTTTTAGTTAATCCAAATATTCGTGTTCATGCACAGCAAGCCAACAATATTGTAAAAGTGCACAATTTTAGTACTAATGCTAGTTGGGAATACGAAACGGGTAATGCACCTCAAGATATGTGTGTTACTGAACGCATTTTGTACGTAAAAAACTTTACTGACCGTAGTGTTAGTGCCATTGATGTTGCAGGGTTTATGTATGATGGTCGCTTAACCAACGAAGTTACAACAGTTTCAACGGTTACTGAAGAAGTTTTACCCGCACAAGAACTGGCAGGCTTGCAGTTATTTTATCACGCGCGAGAAGATATGAGCCCTGAAGGTTATATTTCTTGTGCCAGTTGTCACGCAGGTGGTAGCCATGATGGTATGACGTGGGATATGACTCACATGGGCGAGGGGATACGTAATACTTTATCGTTGAACGGCGCCAGTGGTACGCGTTTTGGTAATCTACATTGGTCAGCAAATTTTGATGAAGTGCAAGATTTTGAGGTTCAATTAGAAAAA
>JAWSUX010000172.1:0-1260 GCA_033852215.1 Colwellia sp.
AAGTGCATTCATGAATTGTTTGAAATACAGGCAAAAGAAAACCCTGATGCGATAGCTTTGGTGTTTGAAGACCAACAACTTACTTACCGTGAACTGAACCAACAAGCGAATCAATTAGCGCATTACTTAGTAAACGAAAAAAATATTAAACCAGATACCTTAATCGGTATTTGTTTAGAACGTTCTCTGGATATGGTAGTTGCTATTCTGGGAATTCTTAAAGGCGGTGGTGCGTATGTACCGCTCGATCCTGATTATCCACAAGCGCGTTTAACTTATATGTTAGAAGATGCTGGGCTTGATACGGTACTCACCACAGAGGATGTATTAGCACGTACTCCGACCACATCAGTGCAAGCGTTATGTTTGGATGATGTGCAGACGAAACAGCAATTATCGTTACAACCAAAAGANNTTCAAGTCATTTGGCTTATGTTATTTATACCTCGGGATCTACAGGTCAACCTAAGGGCGTGATGGTCGAACATCACTCTTTAGTGAATTTAAATGTTGCAGAGATTAAAGACTTTGACATTCATAAGAATGATAGAGTTTTGCATTTGATATCATTTAATTTCGATCCTGGAACTGGCGTTCTTTTTAGTGCAATAAACGCCGGAGCTACGTTGTATTTTTCTTCTGTAAGAGAAAATATAACCGCGTTTATGAAAAAATATAACATTACGCATGCTTCTTTCCCATCGGCACTATTGATGGCACAGACCAAACCTAATGTAAGCTTACCTGAGCTTAGGGTAATTGCTACAGGTGGGGAGGCCTGCTCAATTGATGTTATTAATGCTTGGGCAAAAAATAGAACCTATTTTAATTTATATGGTCCTACCGAAAGCACTATCACCGCTGTTCGTAATGAATGTAAAAATTCTGTTCGTAATACCTTTATTGGCAAGCCCCTTGATAATGTGAAATGTTATGTTTTAAGTGATAGTCGGAAGGTATTGCCTATCGGCGCAGAGGGAGAGCTATATATAGGGGGAGAAGGTGTTAGCCGTGGTTATTTAAATAAGCCTGATTTAACCGCAGATAAGTTTATTTTAAATCCATTTAGCGACGATAGCGATGATCTACTTTATAAAACCGATGATATGGTGCGCTGGTCACCCAATGGTAAGCTTGAATACCTAGGCCGTATAGATGACCAAGTAAAAATTCGCGGTTTTAGAATTGAATTAGGTGAAATTGAAAATACGCTGTGAACACATGACTCGATTAAAGAAGCAGTGGTTGTTGCCCGTGAGG
>JAWSUX010000173.1:0-1015 GCA_033852215.1 Colwellia sp.
CTATTTACGGGTTTATTCAGAAAGATAAATCGTCTGGAGGAGAGCTTCATAAACATCTTCGCCATAGAAAACCTTACAAAAAACGCACAGGCTCATCAGAGACTAGAGGTCAAATTATCGGCTGTATATCGATAGATGAAAGGCCTGCCATTGTTGATGAGAAAGTACGCATAGGTGATTGGGAAGCTGATACTGTTATTGGTAAAGGCCATAAAGGAGTCTTAGTGACATTAGCTGATCGCGTTAGTAAAAAGACACTTATTGCACATGCTCCATCAAAGCATGCTGAGGTTGTTACGGACGCTATTATTAAGTTGTTGCTGCCAGAAAAGGAACAGCTGCATACTATTACGTTTGATAATGGAAAAGAGTTTGCGTACCACGCTCAAATAAAGAAGGCTCTGGGCGCTGATAACTATTTCGCACATCCTACCATTCCTGGGAGCGCGGGCTAAATGATAATCATAATGGGCTGATACGTCAGTATCTTCCCAAAGGCATGGAGTTGGATAAAGTCACTGATGAAGAGATCATCTTGCTCCAAAACAAACTCAATAACAGGCCAAGAAAATTACTTGCTTATAAAACACCTAATGAGGTTTACGATGCTATGTGTTTAGTAGCATAATTAAGCGGTGTCGCACTGGCGACTGAAATCCGCGACTATATTCATTTTTGTTTAAAGCAAAAAGAAAGAATCAGCATGGCGTTAAGCATGTGCACTCGTATATTGCCGCTGTTTTCGCCGCTTTCTTTGGCATTAAGAATCCACGTGAGGGTATGTTCGTAATGGTGATTATTGTGATTCCGCTCGCAGAAACTTTTGCTTTTACTGCTGCCCGTTTTTTCCAAACAAGTCGCTAAAGTTTAATGAATTAATAAAACAATTAAGGAAAAACATATGACAATTATTATTATCGGTGGCGCATATACAGCAGCGCGTTGTAGAAGATTAAAGAGCACCAAAAGCTGTCAGGCAACCATTAACAAGGATATATACCTGTGATCAATGAAG
>JAWSUX010000174.1:0-1261 GCA_033852215.1 Colwellia sp.
GGTGCACTCAATACTCTTAAAAAGTCTTGCTTGGTTTGTGTTAATCCCATGCTAAACATAATTATCGCTAACATGGGAACAATAGCACCGCGGATTTCATTCGCCAGTGCGACACATTGAATTTTGATGGCCAGTGGGCGAAACTCACGGTCGACTAAAACCCAATGTGAGGATCACTATGCCAAAGACATATACCCGACTGACCGAAGAAGAACGATACCAGATTTATGAAGGAGTAACAGAAAAACGTTCTCATCGTAAAATAGCCACTTTAATCAACAAGCACCACAGCACGGTTTCTAATGAAGTTAAACGCAATATTGGCTTGCGAGGTTATAGACCAAGACAAGCTCAAAAAATAGCTCAGCAACGACACCAAAATAAACCTAGGCATATAAAATTAACCGCCGATGTACAAGCATTGATCACTGAGAATATTAAGCACGAGTGGAGTCCAGAGCAGATACAAGGTCGACTCAAAAGCGAAGGGGTTACCATGGTCTGCGCTACTACTATTTACGGGTTTATTCAGAAAGATAAATCGTCTGGAGGAGAGCTTCATAAACATCTTCGCCATAGAAAACCTTACAAAAAACGCACAGGCTCACCAGAGACTAGAGGCCAAATTATCGGCCGTATATCGATAGATGAAAGGCCTGCCATTGTTGATGAGAAAGTACGTATAGGTGATTGGGAAGCTGACACTGTTATTGGTAAAGGTCATAAAGGAGTCTTAGTGACATTAGCTGATCGCGTTAGTAAAAAGACACTTATTGCACATGTTCCATCAAAGCATGCCGAGGTTGTTACGGACGCTATTATTAAGTTGTTGCTGCCAGAGAAGGAACAGCTGCACACTATTACGTTTGATAATGGAAAAGAGTTTGCCTACCACGCTCAAATAAAGAAGGCTCTGGGCGCTGATAACTATTTCGCACATCCTTACCATTCCTGGGAGCGAGGGTTAAATGAAAATCATAATGGGCTGATACGTCAGTATCTTCCCAAAGGCATGGAGTTGGATAAAGTCACTGATGAAGAGATCATCTTGATCCAAAACAAACTCAATAACAGGCCAAGAAAATTACTTGGTTATAAAACACCTAATGAGGTTTACGATGCTATGTGTTTAGTAGCATAATTAAGCGGTGTCACACTGGCGACTGAAATCCGCGATATGAATATGATCATTCATCGCATAGTCTTCTATTAATTCAGCTCCTTGCTGCCTGCCTAATTATCTTAAAATTTTACCTATAGC
>JAWSUX010000620.1:0-756 GCA_033852215.1 Colwellia sp.
TTATTGCCTTTGTACTTATATTACGTTCATTTTTATACGAACCATTTCAAATTCCTTCAGGCTCGATGATGCCTACCTTACTTGATGGCGATTTTATCTTAGTTAATAAGTTTAATTATGGTTTGAAAGACCCTGTTCTTAGACATAAGTTTATTGAAAATAGTCTACCTGAACAAGGTGACGTTGTTGTTTTTAAATATCCACAAGATCCACGTGTTGATTATATAAAACGTGTTATAGGCTTACCAGGTGATCGTATTATTTATCGTAATAAATCTCTGTATATTAAAAACCCCTGTGCCGATGCAGACAAAAAGTGCCCTGAGTTTGAACAGGTTGTTCAGAATTTCACTAATAAGTATACAGGCCCTGATGCTGTTAAAGGTATGAATGAATTTGAGTCAATAATGTCACATAAAACTCACCAATTATTAAATGATAGTCAAACATTATCTAGAACAAGGCATTACTTTAAACAAGCCGGCACTGCATCCGATGAATTTTTAGTTCCGGCAAAACATTATTTTGTTATGGGTGATAATCGTGATAATTCTCTTGATGGTCGTTTTTGGGGCTTTGTTCCTGAAGAAAACTTAGTCGGTGAGGCTGTTGCTATCTGGATGAGTTTCGATTTTGATCGTGATGAGAGCAGTTTTCTACCTCATTGGATCCCTACCGGTGTACGCTTTGATCGCTTAGGCGCAATAAATTAATTTTGCTCAGGTTAAGTAAAGAAATGTTAAATAAAAAAAATGT
>JAWSUX010000175.1:0-16039 GCA_033852215.1 Colwellia sp.
CACTTAACTGCTCTTGCTGTTCATTTCCTGATGGAGAATTAGTTGATGGGGAATTAACTGAAAAAGTAATTGTTAAACTTTTTATTTGGCTGTTTTGTTCCAACGGCGTAATAACAAAATTTTCTGTGCTTTTATAGACAGTATATTGCTGCCACAACGTTTCATCATTACTCGTTAATAATAAAATAGGCGTATTCTGAATCGACTTAGCCACATCGTAAGCCGTGGCTTGCTCAATAAAGGGGTCATAGAACCACAATGTCTTCCCATCGCTAATAATAAACGTTTCATCTGGCTCAGTAGTTTGCCAATTAACAAGGTTAGGTTTACTTATGACTAATTTCCCTGCCCCCTGTTGCAACAGAGCGCCACTTTCACTGAATATTTTTTGAATGAAATTAGCTTTAAAAAAGTCTAACTTGGCAAGTTTTGCCATTAAGGCTTGTTTATCTGCAGACATAATAACCGAGCTAACTGTTTTGTCCGTTTCTAACGGCAGGTTACTCTCTATTTTGTTTTGAGCTAAAGTCCCTAGTGAATATAAGCTTAATACGCTAACGACGAGTAATTTAGGGAAGTGGATTTTTATATTATTCATTTAATTTTTCTTATGCTAAATACCCGTCAACTGTTAACGGGAATATAAAGAGCTGATTAATAACCGAGTTCATGACCTAGTTCATGGTCTAGTTACACATTTGGCTAGCCTGTTTTTAGCTAGCTTATTATAGTTAACCTGCTTGTTAGCTATAATATGTTAGCTAAGCAAGTTTTGGCGTAGCCTAAAAATCTTTTACTGGTGGTGGTGCCAATACTTCACGTGCGCCGTTATGACCAGGGCCAGAAACAATGCCTTGCATCTCCATTTGCTCAACAATTCTAGCTGAGCGGTTATAACCGATTCTAAATTGTCGCTGTACACTAGAAATAGAAACGCGACGTTTCTCGGTAACAAAGTTAACCGCTTCATCATAAAGTGTGTCAAGTTCTTCTGCTTCTACGCCTTCAGCAACTTCACCTGGTAATAAAATATCTTGCTCATTTTCACCTGATAATATTTCTTTAACATAATCAGGTGCACCACGTTCTTTCCAATCTTTAACTACCGCATGTACTTCATGATCATCAATAAAAGCACCATGCACACGCGTTGGCACACTCGTACCCGGTGGAAGATATAACATATCACCCATGCCAAGTAACTGCTCTGCCCCTTGTTGATCTAAAATGGTTCTTGAGTTCAAGCCAGACGAGACTTGAAACGCCATACGGGTTGGAATATTGGCTTTAATTAAACCGGTAATAACGTCAACCGATGGACGCTGCGTGGCAAGTATTAAATGAATACCTGCCGCTCGCGCTTTTTGGGCAATACGCGCGATTAATTCTTCAACTTTTTTACCGACGATCATCATCATATCGGCAAATTCATCAACAATTACCACAATACTGGGTAATTTTTCTAATAACGGTGGCGTTTGATCCATGCCATCATTAGGTTGCCATGTTGGATCAATTAACGGCTCTCCTGCCGCAATAGCATCAAGCACTTTCTTGTTATAACCTTTTAAGTTACGTACACCAACACCTGACATCACTTTATAACGGCGTTCCATTTCACCTACACACCAACGCAGCGCATTAGCCGCATCTTTCATATCGGTAACAACTTCAGCCAATAAATGCGGTATGCCTTCATAAACACTCAACTCTAACATTTTAGGGTCAATCATGATCAGGCGTACATCTTCTGGTGTTGATTTATAGAGTAAACTGACAATCATAGTATTTACACCAACCGACTTACCTGAGCCTGTTGTGCCTGCAACCAATAGATGTGGCATTTTACCTAAATCAACAACAACTGGATCACCGGCAATGTCTTTACCTAATACCATTGCCAATGGTGAACTCGACTCTTCAAAAGCGGCGCATGAAATCACTTCACTTAAACGCACTATTTCACGGTACTTGTTCGGTAATTCTAAACCAATAACAGACTTACCTGGAATAACTTCCACCACGCGAACACTTATCGCAGATAAGGCACGTGCTAAATCTTTTGATAAACTTGAAATTTTATTTACTTTAACGCCCGGCGCTAAATCTAATTCAAAACGTGTTATCACCGGCCCTGGATAAACCGAAACCACTTGCGCTTGCACGCCAAAGTCGAGCAATTTTGCTTCCACTAAACGGCTAACTTGCTCTAATTCATCTTGGTTAACTGGGTTTTTCGCTTTATCCGGTCGGTCAAGTAAATCAATTGATGGCATACCCTGATATTTATCTTCTTCAACAGCAACTAGGTTAACTTGACCATTATCATGAGTTAAATTTTGATCTACTGAATTTGAATCGGCGTAACGACTTGTTTCATCATCCGCGACATCAAGTTTTTCCACATTAGCAAAAGCGGCAGTAATTTCTTTTTCGCTTACGTGTTCCTGCACATTCATTGATAAAGGCTCTATCAGCAAATCTTCAATCGCAATAAAAGGCTCTGTTTTTTCATTGCTTGAGTTTATATTTATTTTACTTGGCGCAGTTTCGTTTGCTCTATTAAAAATTTCAGGTAATTTAACCGCTGATTTTTGTTTGGTTACATTGCTTTCTAATTTATTTTCTTGCTCATTCCCTACTGACTTGGCCGTATCATTAATGGCTAATTTACTTAACATGCTGACACCATCATCATAGTCACTAGTACCAAAGTGTTCTTTTAATAAAGCGGGTAAATCATATAACCAAATAGCTGCAGCAATAGCCGCTTTACCTACACTGTCAATAAACTTAAGCCATGAGAACCCTGTTAATAAAACAAAACCAGCACAGGAAAAAAGCAGAAAGAGTAAGGTTGAGCCAACAAAAGAAAAATAAGGTAACAGTGTTTTACTTAATACATCCCCTAAAATACCGCCGGCAGAAAAGTAAAAAACGTCATCAAAATTCATACTTGCCAGCGAAGTAATACCAAGATAAAACATGAAAAAACCGACCAGTTTTAAACCCAGAGTTAAATAGTCTAGTTCCATTATTTGATGAAATTTTTGAAAAAGTAACCAACCGACAACCGCAACAACAAAAGGTAAACTATAAGCGACAAGCCCAAAGAGGTTTAATAATAAATCAGAAAGATAAGCACCAACTGCCCCACCTAAATTACGTACCGGTGTTTGATAACCCGTTTGTGCCCAACCGGGATCTGCGGGATCAAAGCTCAATAAAGCTAATACCATAAACAGGGCAAAAGCTGAAAAAAATAACAAGCCGGCTTCAAGCAGACGTTGCACACCATTTAACTGTTGATTGCTGATATCAGCTAAGCTGTCATCAACGTTTTCGGTAAGTTCTGAAGACAATGGTTCATTCCAATGGAAAAATTATAAAAAGACAGGGATAAAATAACAAATTAACGCTTGATTGGCAGCATATTCGATGATTTATTTCATCCATCACGACACTGACACTGCTTTTACCTATGGTTAGCTGGCTTATAATGTATCACCAGGCCGCTCCCGCTAAACAAGAAATAGAGCTAAACGTTACGGTTGCAGTGTAAAATTAACCCTATAGACCCGTTATTATATATCGCCTTACTGTAAATAACGACAGGTTATTAAGTTTGTATACACAGTAAATAAAGCAAGGTAAGGCGCTCTATTGAGCAAAACATTGCTTTTTTTTGTTTAGCTTATAACAAACTAGTTATTTACCCCCTTGCTTTATTTCCTTATCATCCCAATTAATAGAGATAATTACTTAATAAATTAATTATACCAATATCACTAACATTGTAATGATTCTTACAGGTTAAAATAAAGCCTTGTCTTTGGCAATTTTTTCTACGTATAAAGCAAGTCAGCTAATGTAATGAAATAGGTATGAGTTATTCACAAAAAATTCTGGAGAAATCATGAGCGACGTTAGACATTGCCCACTACTTATTTTAGGCTCAGGCCCTGCAGGTTATACTGCCGCAGTTTATGCAGCCCGCGCCAACTTAAACCCTGTAATGATCACAGGTATGCAACAAGGTGGTCAATTAACCACAACCACAGAGGTTGAAAACTGGCCTGGTGATGCAAATGATCTAACAGGTCCAGCGTTAATGGAGCGTATGCAAAAGCACGCTGAAAAATTTGATACTGAAATTATTTTTGATCATATCAATAACGTTGACTTTTCAAAGCGCCCATTCACATTAAAAGGTGATAACGGTACATTTACTTGTGATGCGTTAATCATTTGTACTGGTGCTTCAGCACAATACTTAGGTTTACCTTCAGAAGAAGCATTTATGGGACGTGGTGTTTCTGCTTGTGCTACCTGTGATGGTTTCTTTTATAAAAACCAAAAAGTAGCGGTTGTTGGTGGCGGAAATACCGCAGTTGAAGAAGCGCTTTACTTATCAAACATTGCTAGCGAAGTTCACTTGGTTCATCGTCGCGATACTTTCCGCAGTGAAAAAATATTAACCGACCGTTTATATGAAAAAGTTAAAAACGGTAATATCGTTTTGCATACTGACCGTACTTTAGATGAAGTATTAGGTGACAACATGGGTGTAACGGGTTTACGTTTAAAAGAAACGAACTCTGACACAACAGAAGAGCTTGATGTAGCGGGTGTATTTATTGCTATTGGCCATAAGCCAAATACTGACATCTTTAACGATCAACTTGCGATGAAAGACGGCTATTTAACCATTCAAAGTGGCACACAAGGTAACGCAACACAAACGAGTGTTGAAGGTATTTTTGCTGCGGGTGATGTTGCTGACCATATTTACCGTCAAGCAATTACCTCTGCCGGCGCAGGTTGTATGGCGGCATTAGATGCTGAACGTTACCTTGATGCGAAAAGCTAGACGCTTTATAAACACTATCAAGTAGGAATATTAATGGGTCAAATTTTATATCAACTCGATGATAAGCGTTTGACCTTTCCACCGATAGAAAACGCCCTGACAGAGCCTAATGGATTATTAGCCCTAGGTGGAGATTTATCACCACAACGGTTAGTAGAGGCTTATAGTCAGGGAATATTTCCCTGGTATAGTGATAATGATCCGCTAATGTGGTGGTCTCCCGATCCCCGAGCAATTATTAATACCAATACGCTGCATATCAACCGAACATTAAGAAAACAGCTTAATAAAGCACCTTACTTTGTCACACTGAATCGTGATTTTTCACAAGTTATTCGCTTATGTGCTGACGCCCCCTTTCGTGATGACGACACTTGGATTGTGTCTGAGATGCAATCAGCTTATATAAAACTACACGCACTAGGTTTTGCTCATTCTATTGAGGTATGGCAGAGGGATGAATGCAATACAACTGAGAGTACACAGCTTATCGGTGGTTTATATGGTGTTGCCATTAATGGTTTTTTTTCAGGTGAGTCAATGTTTTATACTAAAAGCAATGCCTCTAAGTTTGCACTCGTTGCTTTAGCTAAACTGTTAAGTGAAATAGGGATTAACTTTATTGATTGCCAGTTACTTAATCCCTTTTTAGCTGATATGGGCGCGGTGGAAATTTCTCGTGCTGAATTTATAAAACAACAACGCAATGCTATAGTTAAAAAAGTACCTAATGATTTTTGGCAAACACGTCAACTGCTAATAACCTAACAGTAGCCAGTTTAAACATAAGTATTAACCCTATGAATGATAATGAGTTTAAATTAGGCATCACTAAAACATTTCCCTGTAATTACTTACCTGAACAAAAAGAGCGCCTGCTGTTTGCCGTTGATGAACGTTTACAAAATAATAACAGCTATTCATGGCTAATGACGCAAGGCTTTAGGCGCAGTGGTGAACAGAGTTATCGTCCACATTGTCCTGACTGTAATGCTTGCCAATCTGTTCGTGTTTTAGTGCCACAATTTAGCCCATCTAAAAGTCAAAAACGCTCGTTAAAACGTAATCAACACTTTATTATTAAGCAATCAACAGAGTTAAAAGATAGCTATTACCCATTATATGAAAGCTACATTAATACCTGCCACCAAGATGGCAGTATGTACCCTGCCACCTTTGAGCAATTTACCGGTTTTTTAAGCTGCTCGTTAACACAGCAAGTATTTATTGAAACGTGGCATGAAGTAGAGGGTAAAGAACAATTAATCTGCTTAGCGGTAACCGATGTACTCAGTAATGGCTTGTCAGCGGTATATACGTTTTATAATCCAGATTACAAAGCGCATGGTTTAGGCGTTTTTTCTATTTTAACCCAAATACAAATAAGCCAACAATTAGAGCTACCTTATCTATATTTGGGTTATCAAATTGATGATTGTCAAAAGATGAATTATAAGAATAAGTACTTTCCTTATGAGCGTTTTATTGAAGGAGATTGGCTGCAAGTTGATAAAATGCCAAAACAAACAATAAATAACAACGCTAAAAACAAATAAACACCTACAACGCTTTACTTTAGCTAAGCTTTTAGGCATTATTCGCGCAGCTTTTTTTATCGGTCACATAATCTAACAATTTTATTAGAAGTTTGGGCTGATTTGCACAACATTAGAGGTTTTACGCCCCATGGCGAAAGAAGAAAATATTGAAATGCAAGGTACAGTTTTAGATACTTTACCTAACACTATGTTCCGCGTTGAACTAGAAAATGGTCACGTTGTTACGGCTCATATTTCAGGCAAAATGCGCAAAAACTACATTCGTATTTTAACTGGCGATAAAGTAACGGTTGAATTAACACCTTACGATTTATCAAAAGGTCGTATTACCTTCCGTGCAAGATAATTTATAGCGTTTTTATCAACGCGATAATTTCTAAGTTCATAACTCACTTTTGTAAATTATGAGCTTATTAATTTATAAAAGTGAAAAAACCAGCTACCTGTTAAGGTGCTGGTTTTTTTAGTTGTAAATTCCAGTGTTATTTTTAGTGTTAGTATTAGTTTTACACTAATTTATTCAATTAGTTAAACATCAAACATCATGATTAATATTATAACTACTTGAATCAAGCGTAAGTAGCAATGAGGTTTTTATCAAACTCTGTCGCGCATACTTCCACGTTGTTATCATTAATTAGCTGCTCAACATTAGCAATTTCTTTTTCTACGGTTGTTAACGTAATTGTATTATCGTCTAGGGTATAAACTAACTTTTGGCTTTTATAATAAAAAGACAAAATGATTAACGCTTGTTTTTCACCCTTTTTAGCAGCCGCTTTAATTTTTCTTAATTTACGATAAACAAGATTTTGAATTTGTTTTAACTGCCAGACATAATAAACCTCTTTAAAAAAGTCACTGCCTTTAACGCTATGTAAAACCGCTGCATTGGCTAGCACAGCTAATATTACACCTAACAAATTGTATTTGAAATTGCTTTGTTCCTCACCTTTAACAAATTCGGTAGCGGCATTAACAACCTGCTCAACGTCAGTAAAATCTACCGTAGAAAAAAGGTTAATTAATATCGCGCCAAAAGCTAAAGATAAAACCAATAAACTGACAATAAAACCAACGATAACTATATTGAGGTGTTTTCTATAACGCGCTTTGTCTATGTCGATTAATTGCATAATGAAAAAATAATTCCTTGCATGGTAAAGAGTAATAAGATTCTTGAGATGGTTTGGCTATATGATACCAGATGTTAAGTTAAACCTCAGGTGCTAAGGTGATAACCAAACCAGAATTGCGTTTAACTTGTGCATTTACCCCTTGTAACCATGTCTTTTGATGACTGGCAATAGTCAGCTTGTTTTTAGCACGCGTGATGCCAGTGTAGAGTAATTCTCTCGACAATAATTTACTCTGATATTGTACCGTTTCAGGTGGCGAAATAGCCATAGCGACATGGTCAAATTCACTGCCTTGGGTTTTATGAATAGTCATGGCATAAACCGTTTCAAATTTAGGTAAACGAGAAGGTAAAATTTGTCTAATACTTAGTTCGTCACTACTTTCATCTTGAAAAAGTACCATGAGATGATCAATCCCCTCTGTTGACTGTACACGCCAAATAAGACCAATATCACCGTTATATAACCCTAATGTGTAGTCATTTTCACTGATCATAATAGGTTGGCCATGATATAACGTTGGTGACTGATTTACCGATTGACGGCTTTTATTTCCCAATCGTTGACCTGGCTTACCTGATTTTCCTAACATGGCTGTAATTTTTTCATTGATGCTCTCTACGCCATAATCTCCTTGGCGCGTAGCACACAGCACTCTAAACTTTGCTAATAAAGCAAAAGCCTGATGTATATCATCACAACACTCGATAGGTTGGTAATACTGCTTTACGAGTGGTGACAGCCACTCATTTAACGCACTTGTTGCCAGCGATAACTGAGCGCTATTACTTTGTTTAACCTGATTGCCTTGTCTAACGTCTTTAGTTGCCTCAGTAAGCAGCTGCCAGCTAGTTCGACTATCGCCAGCGATAACCGCATTGGCTAATAAACCAATGCCACCTTGTCCATCAAAACGGCGCGACTTAACTAAAAAGGTTAAATAGTCCGCTTTGTTCGATACAACACTGCTAAAGCTTTGTTGTAATATTTCTTCAGATATTTGGCAAGTTTTCGCTAAATATTCGACATTAATGTCGCTATAACCACCATGCGGTCTAGGTGCTATATCAGCTAAAACGCTACCTGCTGCTACGGAGGGTAATTGATCGGCATCACCCAGTAATATCACTTTAGCATCCGCTTTTAAGGCACGAAATATTCGTGTCATCAGTGGTAAATCAACCATCGAGACTTCGTCAATTAAGACAATATCATAAGGCAGTAAGTTTTTTTGATTATGCCTAAAATTCGCGTTATTTGGAATAACGCCTAATAAACGGTGAATGGTTTGTGCATTGCTTGGAATGGCCGCTAATACATCATCAGCAATCAGTCCTTTAAAGCCTGTTACCGCATTAACAATTGATTCAGATAAACGTTGTGCTGCTTTTCCTGTCGGCGCAACAAGCGCTATGCTTAATGGTTTGCTGCCTTGCTTCCCGCATTGAGAGTCATCTTCAGAGTATAACATCACTAAAGCGGCTAATAACTTAGTCACCGTATACGTTTTACCCGTACCGGGTCCGCCGGCAATAACACTAAAGTTTTTATTTATCGCATTGGCTACCGCTATTTTCTGCCAATCGAGTGTCTGACTATCCAGAGTAACTGAGTTAACACCATTTTCTGAGTTTGTGGCTTTCTCAGGAAAAACTTGTGCAATAGTTTGTTGAATTTGCTCAATGCTGAATGTACTTTTATCATGCAAACGCTGACCAATAAAGGCAGATAAGTCGCTTTCAAATAGGAAATATCGACGTAAATAAAGTTTATTATTTTTATAAACAATAGGCTGAGCATCATGCTCTGTTATGTTTAATTCAGTTAATATCGAATTAAGTTGCGCGAAGTCTGGAAAAGAAAAACCTTGCAAGACGTTTTGTTCGTTTAGGCTTTCACTTGAGTCGATATTGGAATTATTATTTGATCTATTCTCGGAGCTGTTTTTGGAGCTATGCTTGGAATTAGTGCCCCATTGGCTATTAGCTAATTCGTGAATAGCCAAACAAGTGTGCCCCGCCCTTAAACTCACACTTAAAGAAAAAAACATACCTTGTAAAAGGTGTTGCTGCTCCTGTTTAACTGATAAAGCCAATAACATTTCTTTAGCAAAAAAATAGTCGATAGCAGCAAGCTCGTTAATATCTGAATGTGCTTGAGTAAAACTTTGGTAAATACCCGTCATGTTATGCCTTTGCTGCTAAGTTATTATTGCTATTGTTATTGAGACTGTTACTGTCACCTTGAACCTGCTCAGTGCTTGCTTGGTCACTGCCAGAAAAAAGCTTATCTAACGCCGTCAACTCATGTTCATCAACGTGTTGATAATAAACGCCTGCAGCTGAATGTTTGACCGCTGTTGTCATACCGCGTAAATACAGATAATAAGTACCGCCAAAATGTTCTGCCGGCTGATAATTAGCTAAGCTCGCTTTTAAATAACGATGTAACGCAAGTGAGTAAATAAGGTATTGCAAGTCGTAATAGTTACCTTCCATGTTTTTCTTTAATGCTTGTGCGTTATAATCACTAAATTTGTCACCTAAATGGCTCGATTTATAATCACAGACGTAATATTTACCTTCACATTCAAAAACTAAATCGATAAAACCATGCATCATGCCAAAAATCTTTTTATAACTAGGTAAATTAGCTGCGACAGCATAATGATTCCACGGCTCACCCTGCGCATTCTTATTTCGGTGATCGGTCAACAGTTTAGCTAACCCCATACTGCTACCGCTATTCATCGGAAAGTAAAACTCACTTTCACGCAGTGTTTTGTTCATCGGTAACATAGACAAACTTGCACGTTCATCTTCTTGCTCTTGATGAATAAACGGTGTTGCAATGATTTCCTCAAGCCAATTAACAAGATCTTCTTGAGTAAATGTATCACCGTTTTGGCTTATAAGATCACCATAATGTGCCAACGGCCGTTGCATGCTCTCTAACCAATTTGGCTCAGAAAAGTCACTTGTTTCTAAAATATCATGCAGTAAATTACCGGTATGTGCGCCTTTAGCTAAAGTAAAACGCATATCTAACGTTATGTTTGTTGTTGAGGTATCGTTTTCTTCTTGTCCTGAATCTCTATCAGGCGTAGATATTCCACCATGACGTATATTACGTGTTAACGCTGAAAAAGAACTCAACCACCAATCGCGCTCGATATTGCCAGTAAACTGACTTGCTTTAAGCTCTGAGGATAAAGTACTGTCGTTCACCCTGCTTTGAGTTACGTTACTATTAATTACGTTGCTAATCGCCAGATCTTGCTCACCAATAGCGTTTTTTAGCTCATCAAAAGTGACTTGTGTTAACGAGATAGCTTCAGGCGCTTGGACGACGAGGTGTTTAATGTGCTCACTAATGTTTTCATCTGGTTGCCACTGTAAAGTTTTACCTAGTGGAGATAAATGGTATTTATCAAAACAGCTTGTTAAGACATAACAGCGCTGCTCTGCTCGCGTAATGGCAACGTACAACAAACGAATACTTTCTGCATACGCTTCGTCACTCATTGCTTGTTTAGCCTCACTAGCGCCATCTAAGCTTAATATTAATTCACCATGTTCGTTATGATATTCAATATAGCTAACACTTTTGTTACCAAATTTAAGTGGATCTTTATGACGGCTAGCAAAAGGAACAAAAACATATGGGTATTCTAGACCTTTAGCACCGTGTTGCGTAATAATGCGAATAAGATCGCCATCACTTTCTAAACGTAATTCAGCTTCTGTTTCTGGCTTTTCCAAGCGGCACTCTTGTTCAAACCAATGTAATAGCGCTTGTGGTTGATGATGACGTTGACTTGCAGCTTGCATAATTTCAAATAAATGCAGTAAATTGGTTAAGCAGCGATCTTTATCCTCACTCAGAATAACAAAATGCTGATGCATAAAGTTTATCGCCATGGTGATAAACCCTTGTCGTTGCCATTGCTGACGGTAATCAACAAAAGCAAATTTTAAGGCTTGATAAGTTTGCTCATCTTGTTGCAACAGTTTTAATTTTTCACTGGTAAAACCAAGTAAACCGCTTGCTAGTGCCGCAACAAACAAACGTTCATTTTCTAAAAACAAAATCCCTTTAAATACCTTAAGTAACTGTTGTGCTTGCATGCTATCAAACAAGTTAGCTCTATCTGACAAAAACACACTATCAAGGCCAGTATCAAACAATGCTTGTTTTATATCTCGTGCTTCAGCGCCATCACGAACTAATAAAGCAATGTCTTTAGGTTTNNGTTAATAATTGCTTAATTTCAGTAGCACACCACGTGGCCATCAAACGACGTGCGCTTTGGCTTACTTTTTCACTTTCCTGCCCATCACTCGCGCTAAAATGGATAAACTGCAGTGCTTTATTGTTCTCAAGGCTTTCCTGCTCTTGCACTACTTTCGCTTCTTTACCTGCTAGAACAGGTAGATAAGGAATACCGTAACCAAACACACCGACACGTTCATCTGAGTTGTTATTTTTATCAGCAAAAACTTGATTATACCCTGCAATCATTGCGGGCGTAGAGCGCCAGTTGGTATCCATCAACCAATGATATTCACAGCCACTACGCGCATTTAAATAAGCAAAAATATCTCCACCACGAAAACCATAAATGGCTTGTTTTGGATCGCCAATTAAATAAAGCGCCGATTGTGATCTTTTAGCTGATTCGCCATAATAAATGGCTTGTAAAATGGCAAACTGTTTTGGATCGGTATCTTGAAATTCATCCACTAACGCCACAGGATATTGTGCTAACAAGGTAGCCGCTAATGATTGGCTCGCGCCTTTTTCCACATTTTCTCTCGAAATGTCTTTTTGGTCATCACTACTTTGTTGAGTTAAACATTCAGCCAAAGTATTAATTAAGTCATCAAAATCAAGCATATTAAGACGTTCTTTGTTTTCAATCACTTGTTGTCTTATTTGATATATGCCCTGTTTCACCAATTGATAAGCTTTCGCTTTTTTAATACTACCGGCTATTTTTTTTGCTTGCTCTTTTAACGCATTAACTTGCGCTAAAGCGCTTTGTAATTCAGCTTTAAATGATGAACGGCCATAACGCCTGCCGTCAATAAAAGCATCGGGCATTTTAGCTAAGTGCGTGAGTTCATCACGTTGCTGTTCAACATCAAGCGTAATAAGCGTTGTTAACCAAGTAAGTAACTCTGCAAGTTCGCTGCGACGTTTTTCTTGCTCAGCGCCTTTTTTAACGATGATCAACGCCTCTTCAAACAATGTTTCATTGCTGTCTAAATCGCTTTTTGCTTGTTTCGCTAAGCCAATAAAATGTTGTGCGATACTCGTTTCGTCAATCACGGCTAATTCGCTACTGTGACCAATGGCTTTACTAAAACTCGATAAAAAACTGTTGGGCGTTGACCAAAATTCACTTAATAATAAAAATTGCTGTTCATTTTGCTTTGACAGTTGTCGATAAAAATCTTGGCAGGCTTGTAAAATAATTTCTTGGGTATCTGCTGCCATGTTGGCATTAAAAGGCAAACCACTACTAAAGGCATGTTGATTTAATACCCGTTGACAAAAACCATGGATAGTAAAAATTGCCGCTTCATCTAAAAATAATAATGCTCTTTTTAATAAAAACTGCCGTTTATCAGCAGTAACTTTTTTATCAATTGCACGAAAATAATCATCATCAGCACATAAACTGTCCCAGTTATTTAACGCAGCACGAATAAAGCTGTCAATACGACCACGCAATTCTTGTGTTGCATCTTTGGTGAAGGTCATTAACAATATTTGCTCTACCGTTAACTCTCGTTCAAGCAATAAACGTAAATATATACGGGTAATATTATAAGTTTTTCCTGTACCCGCACTCGCTTCAATAAGATGTTTACCCGTTAAGGTTATGGTCGAAGAATCAAGATTATGCAAAACTAAGTCTGTTGCTTGTGATGTTATTTGTGTTGGGTCTAGATCTTGACTCATGCCTTTGCTCCCGACTTAGCTGATGCTTTAGTTGCTGCTTTACTAGCTACCTTACTAACTGCCTTAGTTACCGACTGAAATACATCTTGGTAAATCAGCTGAAGATTATCTTCATGGGCGCTATATTCTGGGCACGTTGGCCAGAAATACTGAATATAATCATCATGACCAAAACCTTGAGTATTGAGATCACCTTGCCAAAAATTCGAAAACTTATCTTGATCAAACACCACAACTTTACCGCGAACCTTAGTGAAAATTTTCGCGGCTAAAGTGCCATTTAATAATAAGGGTTGCTGTTGACCTTGTAGAAACAACTCAATAATATTAAGTAGTTTTTGTTTTGCATCACTGATTGCTGTTAACTGATATTGCTCAACTTTTTGTGCTTTGGTATTAAAGTAAAAACCTACCGAATCAACGGTATTAGATAAAACCATCTGGGATTGTGCCGACTCCTGTGCAAGACTTTGCTCTTGCCAAACCTGTAAAATCAACTGCTGTAAATAGATGGTAAATAAGTCTTTGGCTTTCGCGGTCGAACTTCGGTAATACACCAACTGCTGATTTTTAACGGCTAGTTTTGTTGTTAACGTCACCGTTTTACTGCCCTGTAACGAAAGCGTTATATGACAATCCAATAATTCTGGATTTTGACACGATTGACTAATGATCTCATGACTAAACTGTTCACTATCTTGTTGATAATCTGCAAATAATAATTGAGTGGTCGGCAAATCTGGAAACTGACCAGAGCACTGCGCATGTCTGATCACTTCTTCAGTAGTTAACGCATCGCTATGTTCCTTATCGTTAACACCATCACGAGTACTATCACTAACATTGTCTAAATTAACATTGCGTAAATTAGCCGCTAATAATGCTTCTCGTAATAAATAACTTTGCAAATGATCAATACTAAAAGGTTCAACATCATCAAGCAGTATGGCGTTGTTATCTAAATAGAGACTTAACTGCTGTTGGGCGTACATTTTAGACGGGTGCTGATAAAAGCGAATGATGTCACTAGCAGCGCATGTTAAACTTTCATCACTATTGCCGCGTACGTCTTTTACATTATGGCTTTGAATAGCTTGCTCAACGGCAGTATTTACTGCTTTACCTTGAGCTAACGTTAACCAGTTACGATCGAAACTAGGCCATTTACCTCGGTAATTATCAAAACTAAACGCCTGCATGGGTAATTGATAAATACCCTGTTGCGCTGCTATTTCGTCATTTTGATGAGCAGAATTTTGGACAAGGTCTTGGTCAAACTGCCAACCATAACCTTGAGCTAAATAGTCCATCAATTCCTTTAATACAATTGAGGGCTGTTTTTCAGTATTATTCTTAATGTTTCGTCCCTGATAACTCAGGTACAACGCTTGTCGGGCAGAAATTATCGCCTCTAAAAATAAATATCTGTCGTCACCACGGCGTGATCTGTCACCAAGTACCGCTTTGCTTAATGACATCAAATCAAAACCTAATGGCTGGCGCTGCCGAGGAAATTCGCCGTCATTTAAGCCTAATACGGCAATAATTTTAAATGGGATACTGCGCATGGGTAACATCGAGCAAAATGTGACCTGCCCGACCATAAATTGTTTACTGGCATCACCTTGGCTAAAGTGCTGGCTAAGGTAATCAAGCACAATGGTTAATGAAATATCATCGTCAAAGTGGGCATGTTGGCAATGTTCCACTAAGCCTGCAATCGCTTTTTCAATAATTAATAAACTTACTTCGCTATTAAGCTCATTATCGCTAGTACGGCTAAACAACAATTCAACTTGTTTCATTAAAAAGCTCTGCCATTGCAGCGCATTTCTTTGTTGGTCAAGTTGCATACTAAAACTTTGCAGTTGCTCAATAAAAAGCATGAGCTGCCCAAGTAAAACAGCATCATCACCTTCAACATTACTCAGTAATAATTGCTCTTGATATATCTGTTCACTGTCACCAAACGCAAATCCGCGCAGTAAACGAGACAACCCTTGCTGCCAAGTAAAACTATTGCTGGCTTGCGCGCCTAAATAATGTTGCTTGTCAGCTAAGTCTCCGCCCCAATGTACACTCGCCTTTGCCAACCAAACACTAATTTTTTCAAGATCATCGGCGCCAATCGCAAACTTATCACCAATGGCGGGTATACGTAATAAAGCTAATAAAGGAGACACCTGAAAACGGCTATCAGGTAAAGCTAAAATATCGGTAAATGCAGCGACTAAGGGATCACTGTCTTTAGCACTACGATCTGCGATAGAGCAAGGTAGTGGCGGCACATCATTGCCAACATCTTGCCAACCACGAGTAAAAACCGCATTAACATAAGGTGCATATTGTTCAATTTGTGGGCACATCACCAAAATATCTTTCGGCGTTAAGCTCGTACCATTTTCTTCTGCTCGATTGAATTGATGTAATAGATAGTCATGCAAACCTTGAACTTCTCTTAAAGCACTATGACAGCTAGTGATCACGATAGAGTCATCAATACA
>JAWSUX010000621.1:0-480 GCA_033852215.1 Colwellia sp.
TTGACTCGCTTATGTTAGATAAAGCAGAAAGCACGCAAGCGGCAAGTCAGGCTGATTTGCTCATTGTCGAGTTGTCGAGTTTTCAATTGGAAACGCTAACAAGTATGCAAGCACTTGCAGCTAGTGTCTTAAATGTCAGTGATGATCATTTAGATCGTCATAAAACCTTGAACAATTATCAAAATATTAAACAAGGTATTTATCGACAAAGTAAAGTGGCAGTGGTTAATCGTGATGATGAAGCTACATTTAGCCCTGTTGCAGAACAAAAAACAATCTCTTTTGGTAGCGATCCTGCCGAACAAGGTCATTTTGGTCTTGATGTGGTAAATAATACCAAGCAGTTAATGTTTGGTGAGCAGGCATTAATTTCTATAGAACAACTGCCTTTGGCAGGTCTTCATAATGCACTCAATTATTTATCGGCATTAGCCCTCGGTTATAGTGCTGGTTGGTCTTTAACTGCTATGGTAGAAAACT
>JAWSUX010000176.1:0-1041 GCA_033852215.1 Colwellia sp.
GGTTTATAAGGTGCTTACTTTATACATAAAAGACAAGGAGTTTAATGCTGTGGCTTGAGTTATAGGTGATACGTTAGCATTAAGTGCCAAGTGCTCAAGGTACATTTCAACTTCGTTGTCTCCCATAGAAGAAGGATGTCGTTTATCATGAAAATTAATAAAAGATTTTATCCAAGTTAAATAAGTTTCGACAGTTCTCAGTGAGTATTGCCTTGTTAGCATGTAATCAACAATGCTATTTAAAAAAGGTGATTTTGTTTTCATAATTAACTATAAATGATTGCTGTTTATTTGTACAGTGTAGCTTGGTTTCTACCCTATTCAAGTAAATGCGCAAATGGGTCATTTTCATGCAATAAATATTTATACTCAAATTAATAAAATCTTTAAGTGGCAAAGTCTTATGTTATTTGTTACAAATAACATAAATAGGAAAGTGAGCAACATTAACGCAGGAAAGTGCGCAAGTTGCGCACTATTAAATTGTTATGTTTCAGGGATAAAGTTGCAATGGATTCAGATTTGGCAGACATATTCAAAGGTAAAACAGTATCGTTTGGTTCTGATTCAGATACTCTTGCTATTAAAAATATAACGTTTAAATTGATACACGATAAATTGTTTGTTGTTGGTCAAATTCCTTTAAGTGCAACAGATGAAGATTCAGCGCTAAATAAACAGTGTGCAATTTCTTGGGATTCTGTTAATGACTATATAGTTTTTGACTCTGAAGGTGAATACTCTAGATGGGTAGAAGTAACTGAAACATAACAAGAATTTAAAGTGGGACTGCTAACAGTTTGCTCGGTTTCGCTTCGCTACACATTTTAGCAAACTATTATCAGCCCCTTAAATGGGCGTTATATGCTATTAAAAATTAGTGAAAGAATAAGTGATTTGTAGCTTTAGTTTTTCGCTTAAACGGTTTGGCGCAGGTCACTAATAAACTTTGCATGATTACCTTTTTCAAAGGTGCAAAGCTATTATTTTGTTCTAGCAGTTTTATGTAGCTCAAAATTCACGGTTCAGTTTTACATTACA
>JAWSUX010000177.1:0-10576 GCA_033852215.1 Colwellia sp.
CTGGCATTTTGCTCTGCACGCTGACAGGTATAACCTTAAGTATTTACATTGGCAATATAATGACCTGTTGTTGCCAACTGCTGCTGAGCGGCTAATAAGCCACTCACGCCTGTTTGGTATAAACCTACTGTCATAATATTAACTCCGACATGTCGTGCAGTATGCTACAAACGACATATTTATTTAGATATTAAGCTAGTAACAGTACGTAGTGTTGCCATAATTTTATTGGCGTATTGAGGATCTGTTGCATAGCCTGCTTGTTGTAAACCCTGCAGGAAATGTTCCACATTGTTTGATTTATCTAATGCACCTTGATATCTATCATTAGTAGATAAAAAATTTACATAGTCATTAACACTTTCATTCAGGGATTCGTACATTCTAAAAGGTGCAGATTTTTTCACCATATTACCTTGCTCAAACTCTAAGGTATCTTTAGTTACTTTCTCGCCAGCCCAGCGAGAGTCAGCTTTAATGTTGAATAAGTTATTTGAGCTATTACCATTATTATCTTTGATTATTTTCTTGCCCCAGCCTGTTTCTAAAGCGGCTTGCGCAATAACAACTTCAAAAGGAACTCCCAATTTCTGTTGTACTTTTTGTGCTGGTTTGGTTAATGCTGTAACGAAATCTTTAGGTTCACTAAAATGCGGAGCAATGGTAGGCGTTGAAATATTGACACTTATTTTTGAGTTTTTTTCTGCTCTTAACGGAATTTCCGTCGCTAAAGTAGACGTTAAACTAACGTGTTCTTTCTTGTTGATAGGTAAACGTTCATTTACGTCAGACAAGCCTACACCTGAACGTTTTATATTAGATAAGGTGGCATCATTACGCAGTGCAGAACTTGGCATAAAGTTACCACTTTCCCCGCCGAGTTGACGAACAATTAAATCAGTCAAACCTAGAGAGCCATTCGACGATAATTCAACCGCCATTTGCTGATCATGCATATCTCTATAAAATTTAGTTGATTCTGAATTAAATGGGCTATCCGATTCCAATACATCTTGTGCTTTACGCATGCTTGATAGCAACATTTTCATAAATATAGATTCAAACTGTTGCGCAGCTTCTTTTAAAGCTTCTTTCTTTTCTGCACTATCACCACTACGTGATTGTTCACGAATATCATTTAGGCCAGTTAGCTCTAATGCATTCCTGGCTTGATCAAAGTTTTGTGCTTGATTTAATTTAATATCCATCGTTTAAACAACCTGAAAAATAATATAAAAGTGTTCTACAGCTCAATCTAGATAATGATCAGTTCGCCAAGTATCGCGCCCGCTTGATCCAATGCTTCCAAAATAGCCATTACATCACCCGGACCTGCTCCTACTTCATTAATTGCTCTAACCAAAGTATCTAAAGTCACACCGGGTCTAAAAACAAACATGCGTGCATCTGCATTACTGACATTAACCGTTGATTGATCGGTAACGATTGTATCTCCTTCGGCAAAAGCATTTGGCTGATTAACGTCTTGTACTTCATTTATCGTGACCGTGATCCCGCCATGAGTAATAGCTGCTGCAAGCAACTTAACTTCTGAGCCAATCACGATAGTACCCGTGCGTGAGTTAACAATAATTTTCGCTGATGGAGAGGCCGGCTCAAATTCTAAATTCTCAATCACAGATAAAAAACTGACTCTGTCACTTATATCGCGTGGCGCTTTCACTTGTACTGACGTTGCATCAAGTGCACGGGCAGAGCCTGAAATTAGCTCATTAATCGTGTCAGATAATAGTTTAGCTGTAGTGAAGTCAGAACGACGTAAGTTGAAAGTAATATGATCGCCCGATGAAAAAGGTGATTTTACTTCTCGCTCAACCGTAGCACCATTGGCTATGCGTCCCACGGTAGGTATGTTTACTAAAATTTGTGATCCATCTAGACCTTGTGCACCTAAACCACTCACAACCAAAGAGCCTTGCGCTACCGCATAAGCATTACCGTCAAGCCCCATAAGAATTGTCTGTAATAAAGTGCCACCACGTAAACTTCCTGCGCTTCCCATACTTGAAACGGTAACGTCAATCGTTTGGCCTGGTTTGGCAAATGCATTTAGCTCTGCATGCACGGCAACGGCGGCAACATTTTTAATTTTAGGTTTAAGGTTTTCTGGCATGGTAATACCAAAATTACTTAACATGGTTTTAAAACTTTGCTCAGTAAAAGGACTTTGCTCGCCTGTGCCAGGCAAACCAACGACTAAACCATAACCAATTAATTGGTTTGACCGTACGCCGGCAATATCGGCTAGATCTTTAATGCGTTGTGCATAACTCGAGAAACTCACGAGTGCCAACAAAGTGATCATTGTAAAAACTGTTTTCATAATATTGCCCATTTCTAATTATCAACACGCTCAAACTTAGCTGCTATATTTACAGTGGCCACCAAGCGCTACTGAAAAATGAAGACAGCCAACCTTGCTCGTTAACATCAGCAAAAGTACCTGTACCTGCATATTGAATACGTGCATTAGCTACTTTGCTCGATAAAACCGTATTATTAGAATTAATATCTTTAGAGCGAATAACACCGGTTAAGCGAATGTATTCATCACCGTTATTTAAGGTGATCCATTTTTCACCGCGGATCATTAAATTGCCATTTTGCAATACTTTTAATACATGCACTGAAATATTACCGCTTAAACTATTGCCCTGATCTGCCTTTGAGTCACCTTTAAACGCTGAGTCTTGTTCAAAACCCATTTGCAAGGATTGACCATTTAAAGTAACAGGTGCTCCACCTAAACCAGATACCGCTGCGAGGGTATACTCATTTTCTTTTTTTAATTCAGTCTTCGCATTTTTCTTCGCTTGAGTATTTTCACTCAAAATCACCGAAATAATATCGCCTATGCGGTGTGCTTTAGAGTCTGAATAAATATTGTTAACATAATTAGCTTTAAACAAAGAGCCACTCGGTACAATCAAGTGTTCTTCTTCTTCAGGTAAAATAGGTGCAAAATCAGGATCATCTGGTAATGCCTTACTCAACTCAAGGGTATTACTACAACCGGTAGTAACAGCAATAAGTAAAGTAATTGATAATAAGGTAAATAATTTTTTCATTACTGCCTCCACTTCGTCAGCCAAAAGCCAATCTATAATTGTTGGTTGATATAGCTCAACATTTGATCAACAGCAGAGATAACTTTTGAATTCATCTCATAAACACGCTGACTTTCAATTAAATTCACCAATTCTTCTGTCGTATTTACGTTAGAAGTTTCTAGGGCACCTTGTACTAACATGCCATAACCTTCTAGCCCTGGAATACCTTCTTGTGGTGTACCACTTACCGCAGTTTCGGTATATAAATTTTGCCCTATTGGCTGTAAACCGGTAGGGTTAACAAAATTAATTAAATTAATTTGGCCAACAACGGCGGGCTCGGCTTGTGCTTGTAAAGTTACCGAGACCTCTCCATCTTGCGAAACAATAATACTAATGGCGTCTTCAGGAATAGTCACTTGTGGCTGAATTAAATAACCCGCGCCTGGCGTAACCATATTACCTTCATCGTCCATGGTAAATTGACCATTTCGGCTATAAGCAGAGCTACCATCCGGCATTTGCACTTCGAAAAAACCTTCACCTTGTATCATTAAATCAAGCGCATTATCTGTGGTAAGCATGTCACCTTGCGTATGAATTTTTTGCGTAGCGACAACCTTGGTACCTGCACCTAACATTAAACCCGACGGCATTTCAGTGTCTTGAGCACTACGACCACCTGGTTGATTTATATTTTGATAGAGCAAGTCTTCAAAAACAGCACGGCTCTTTTTAAAACCAATGGTACTGGCATTGGCCAAATTATTAGAAATGACTGCGATGTCTTTGGTTTGTGCATCTAAACCTGTTTTACTTATCCATAATGCTGCGTTCATGTGGATTACCTCAAATTAAATTATTGGCTTTACTGGCTTTTGTTAACTTACGTTAAAAAGCGCGTAACAAAGAAGATGCACTGGAGTCAATTTCTTCAGCTGTTTTCATCATTTTTAACTGCATTTCAAACTGCCTTTGCAAAGCAATCATTTCAGTCATTTCGTTTATAGGGTTAACATTGCTTGATTCAAGCGATCCCCCCAAGAGATTGACATTTATATCTGCTGGTAAATTCCCGCCATTTTTTGGACGAAACAGACCGTCACTGCCTTTGGCAACTTGACGTACATCGGGGTTCACCAATTTAATACGAGCAACTTCTTCTTGTGCATTACTTGGCGCACCTTCAGGCTGAACCATAATAATACCGTCGCGACTAATTTGAATATTATTTACGGGTAAAGGTATAAAAATAGGACCGCTTTCACCAAGCACTAACTCACCGTCATTTGTTTCTAAAGCACCAGCTTCCGTCAAACGTAAATGTCCACCACGTGTATAGGCTTCATTGCCATCAGCACTTTGCACGGCAATAAAACCATCACCCGCAACGGCAACATCAAGCGCCCGACCAGTGGTTAATAGCGCGCCAGAGTCAAAATTTTGGCTTGCTCGTTCAGTCATGGAAAAAACACGGCTAGGTAAACCTTCACCATATGCCTGCATACTGCGTGCTTGCGCTAAATCAGCTTTAAAACCTGTCGTTTTAGCATTGGCTAAGTTATTGGCATTAATGGCTAAAGCTTGCATATTTTGTTTCGCACCGCTCATCGCGACATAAAGCAACTTATCCATAGTGATTTCCCAAAA
Source organism: Colwellia sp. (assembly GCA_033852215.1). Taxonomy (GTDB): domain Bacteria; phylum Pseudomonadota; class Gammaproteobacteria; order Enterobacterales; family Alteromonadaceae; genus Colwellia. Next base: position 4,722 of record JAWSUX010000177.1, read on the forward strand.
TTTTATCTATAAAACATATAAAGATAAATGCAAGGAAAGTGCCAATAACATAACAAGGAAGTAGCAAGGAGAAAATAATAAGATAAAATTGGTGGTGTTTTATATTATGAAATAGAGCTGAAGGCAAAAAACGCCAAGTAAAATACTTGACGTTTTTATTTTAAAATTAACTTATGTAACTGAGCTTACAGCGCTTACCTGTGCTGTAGTTTAATTAACTTATCTTATTTGTAAAATGGTTTGGTTTAGTTGGTTGTCTACTTCCAATGCCCTTGAGTTAGCTTGGAAGTTTCGTTGTGCTGAAATTAAATCAATTAACTCAGTAGTTAAATTAACATTAGATTGTTCTAGTGCCGATGAGTTAATGGTACCAAAAGTACCTGAGCCGCCCTCACCCGCTAACGCTTCACCTGAAACAATACTTTCTTTCCAGTTACTCGTCCCTACTTGTGTTAACCCTTGCTCATTGGCAAAGTTAACTAAAGCAATACGTGCTAATGGCTGTGAAGTACCGTTACTGTAAGTTGCCCGTATAAGACCATCCGTACCAATATCAATACCGGTCAAACGGCCAACGGCTAAACCATCTTGTTTTAAAGCGGTTACTTCAAAGTTCGACGCGAATTGTGTTGGTTCATTCGGGTTTGGATTAAGAGGATCTAAGTTAAAGTCTATAATGACTTGTTGTGTTGGATCTGCACCATTACTTAAAATAGTTGCGCCCAATGGGTCGGTTTGTATTGTCCCAGGTACTTGACCAACAAAGTCACCACTGGCACTAAATGTTAAAACCGCACCTTGAGCACCGGCACCTGTAGGTTGTACTGGAACTGGAGCAGGATAGTCTGGAGTTATTAGAGACGCAGGTCCAGTAGGGATATTTACCATCTGATTATCAACAGCTGTAAACATATTCCACTCATTGGCTGATGCTTTAACAAAATAATAAGTCATGACATGACTCTCACCTAAGGAATCAAATATAGTCACTGAAGTTGAATTATTAAACGTTAAAGGATCACTTGGATCAAATACAGGATTTGCTGGCGGTACATCACCCGCAGGTAAATTCATACGAACATCGGCTTCACTGGTTTTAGTTGGCGCACCGGAAGCTGTTGGGATGAGAACGGGTGAAGCGGTACTTAAACTAACCGATGAAGAGCTGCCATCAGGATTAATTGGAAAGCCCAACAAATGCCCCCCTTGTGAGTTAACAACAAAGTTGTCCGAGTTTAATTTAAACTGCCCTGCTCGTGTATAAGACGTTTCTAAAGAGTCTAACTCAGGAATTGTCGCAAAAAAACCATTACCTGTTATTGCTAAATCAAGCGCGTTATTAGTAAATTGGATACTACCTTGGGAGAATTGCTGAGCTACATCAGAGGTTAATACACCGTCACCGACCTTAGTTTTACCTGAAGCTAACAATGATGATGCATAAACATCAACAAATTCAGCACGCGACTCTTTAAAACCCACCGTATTGACGTTAGCAATGTTGTTTGATGTTACATCTAAATCTTTTTGTGCTGCGTTTAATCCGCTCAATGCAATATTAAATGACATAATTTAACCCTCTTAAAAAATTATTTTTACAACAAAATAATCAAATGATGATGTTGTTATTAATTCGGTAACTGCGAACTGCACAACAAGTACAAACCGCTTAATGTACGCTACAAGTCGATTATTTAACCTTCTGATACTTCTACAACATCAGCTAAATTCATGGCACTACCACCATTAAGGTTAAGCACAATATTTCCTCCTGCTCCTGATAAAGTGACACTATCAACTTTACGATAAGTCATAGATTCAAGCTCAGACGCTTGCCCCTCAACTAAACCAACAACCCTAAAACGATAAGCGCCTGCGGCTGCGGCTTCACCGTTGGCTTTTTGCCCATTCCAAGTAAAACCAAATTCACCTGCTTTTACGTCACCTACTGGAACGGTTTGGATTACTTCACCTGCTATATTTTCGACATAAATACTAACGTTGCTAGCGCCTTCTTCTGCAATCAATTTACCTTTAACATCTTCACCTTCAGCCATACCAAAAATGTTGTCTTCAACTAAAACACTGCGACCTACTAATGATGAGGCTTGTAATGCTTGACTCGAAGTCATTGAACTAGCAAATGATCCAAAAGAATCATTAAGTTTCTGCACACCATCAGTCGTTGAAAAAGCAGTCATTTGTGAGATCATCTGATTATTATCAACAGGTTTTGTTGGATCTTGATTCGATAGCTCTTTCGTTAGCAGCGCAAAGAAGTCTTCCTGAGTCAACATACCTTTATCTTGCTCAGCAACCTGGTATTCTTCTTTTTGCCAACGAATACCATCTAACGGGTTAGTGCCTTTGACTGATTCCATTATCTTTGTCCTAATGTTAGCGTTTTGTTAAGCATGTTTTTTGCCGACTCTGCTAATTGCACGTTAGTTTGATATGAACGTGAAGCTGAAATCATATTGGTCATTTCTTCAATAACATTAACGTTAGGTTTATAGATATAACCATCTTTATCTGCCATTGGATGACTTGGCGCATACTCAACATTGAGCGGTTTATCGCTTTCAACAATACCTAACACATCAACACCAACAGAGCTATTATCGTTAGGATTTTGTCCTGCGGCAGCATCTTGCATTGCCGCGGCAAAAACAGGATGCCTAGCACGGTAAGTTTGGTCAGCACTGCTACTGACACTATCAGCGTTAGCAATATTACTGGCCGTAGTATTCAAGCGCACTGACTGTGCGCTCATACCGCTGCCTGTAATGTTAAACACATTAAAAAGACTCATAATTATTGACCTCCGCTAATAACTTTTTTCATGGCTTTAATTTTGCCATTAAGAAATTGCACGCTAGCTTGATACTCTAATGAGTTTTTTAAATACAAGTTTCGTTCCACTTGTACATCAACGGTATTACCATCACCTGTATCAGGTTGATCTGGAACACGAAACTGCACATTATTATTTAACTCTGTACGCACATCAAAATGCTTTTCATTGGTACGAGTCATACCCGCTTGTTGCTTTTGTGAGGCTTGTACTAATGCTTGTTTAAAATCCATACCTTTGGCTTTATAACCTGGGGTATCTGCATTTGCTATATTGCTAGCAATGACTTCTGCGCGTTGAGAGCGAAGAAACATGCCCTGTGCATGAAGTTGAAAACCTTTATCAAAATCTATAGCCATAATAGCCTCACTCACGGTTTACTTTGTAAATTAGTTATAGATAAAGTTATTCAATAATTGTGCCAAAAAAAGCAGAAAGAAAGTTAAATAGTAAAAATTAAAATTACATAGCGTAGCTAAAAATATTAAGTTAATTCGGGAGGGAGATTTTTTGGGGCATGCTGAGGTAGACATTGTGCGCTAGTCACTAGAGCACAAAAGTTAGTGGTTTGGCATTACTGCATGTTATTTCTTTTGGTAAACAATACCAGGGTTGCAGCGCACCATAGCAAAATCTTGATTGATACCTGATAAAGATTCTGAAGCACCTAAGAATAAATAACCGCCGGGGTTTAATACGCCATGAATTTGACTAATTATTTGAGCTTTAATTTCAGGGGAAAAATAAATCAAAACATTTCGACAAAAAACAATATCAAAACGCCCCATTAAGCTATAGCTATTAAGTAAGTTAAGCGGCCTAAAGGTAACCATTTTTTTGACATGGTCTTTTACTTGTAACATACCGTTATCGCCATTTTCAAAAAACTGACGTTTACGTTCATCAGACAACCCTCGTGCAAGCGCTAAACTATCATAATGACCATATTTACAGTGCTCTAGCATAGTAGTAGAGATATCGGTACCAACAACCTGCACCCCTCGTTGAAAAGCTCTAGGGTTACTTTGTTGATACTCTAAAATAGACATAGCTATTGAGTAGGGTTCTTGTCCTGATGAGCTTGCTGCAGACCAAATTTTTACGGGGGTACGTTGTTCAGAAAAATCTGGCAACAATTTACTTTTAAGTAGTTTAAAAGGGTAATCGTCTCGAAACCATAAGGTTTCATTGGTTGTCATGGCATCAATAACAGCGGCGCGTAATTGCCGCTCAACTGGAGACAAAGTACGATTAACCAGTTCACTTAATGAGCCTAACTCAAATTTAGCCATTAAAGGAGCTAAACGACTCTTTACTAAGTACTGCTTATTTTCACCTAGTACAATGCCACATTGCTGCTCTAAGAAAACTCTAAACTGATTATAACTTTTTTCATCTAGTTGTCTTTTTGACACGCTATTTTCCTGTTTATTGCTCTTGTTATATTGCTATAAATATGAGATATGTCATACCATAATTACAACCAAGAGTTGCGCCACAACGGCAGATATTACTTATTATATTCGCCATAAGTTACTTATCTAATTTCAACCACTTTTTCACGGAGGTAGCTAATTCATCAGGGTGAAATTTAGGGATGAAATCTTCGGCACCTACTTTCTCGACCATCGCATTATTAAAAACACCACTCAGTGATGTGTGTAAAATAATAGGCATTTTTTTCATACGTTCATTGCCTTTAACTTCAGCAGTTAAGGTATATCCATCCATTTCTGGCATTTCAATATCTGATATCATTAAAGCAACCTTCTCTGTAATACTATTTTCACAGGTTGCCTCGATAGCTAATAATTGATCTAATGCATCTCGACCATTTTTGGCTAATATCATATTAACACCTAATGGTTTTAACGCCCTTTTAACTTGGTTTCTTGCTACGGTTGAATCATCAGCAATCATAATAAGTTTATCACCTACTGCTTCACCTACCGTAGTATCAGCAACACCTTCACTTAAATCTGTGGAGACAGGGTTAATTTCATTAAGAATTTTTTCTACATCTAAAATAGAGACCATTTCATTATCTATTTCTGTTACTGCAGTTAAATAACTTGATTTTCCTGTACCTTCTGGCGGTGGCATAATGTCAGCCCAACTCAAGGTAACAATGCGTTCAACGCCTGCAACAAGAAACCCCTGCACACTACGGTTATATTCCGCAATAATGATATAGCTATCAGCTGTTTGTTCAATAGCGGGACCACCTGTAGATTTGCTTAAATCAATCACAGAAATAGTTTGCCCCCTAATATGGGCGACACCTTTAACAAAAGCATCTTGCTTAGGTAATAAAGTTAAACGTGGACACGGCATTACCTCACGTACTTTAAAAACGTTAATACCGAATCGTGGCCTTCCCACTAACTTAAAAAGTAATAATTCCAGTCTATTTTGACCAACAAGTTGTGTACGTTGGTTGACTGAGTCGAGTAAGCCTGCCATAAAAACCTCATTGAGTTTGTGCGTTTTACTTATACTATTGTTAATATAATTAGTTATTTTACCAATGAATAGAAATCATAAATAAAAGGCACATTTTTTGAATACTATTCATTTTAATTATTATTTAATAAATGTGACTTAATGACATAACTTAACTTACTTTACCTTATATTAACTAAGCCTTCTTATTTGTATACACATACAGTATTTACTACTGATATGTAAAAAAACATTAAACTAAGTGTATGATAGTTTACACTTGAACAACTACCCAATACTGCTATTTTTTAAGTGATGTACTTAAAGTAAGCATAGACGAGTATTTGGTATTACCTATAGATAGATATCAAAATATATGCTTTATATGAACTTTTTTTTTACCATATCATTAATATTACTGCTTAATACGCCAAAAGTTTTCGCTACGACTTGGCTACACAGTGATATTGAACAGTTTGCTCAAACTTATCTTGAAAAAAATCTAGGAATTCCCGAAGAAGGTAAAGTCAGTATTAAGGTCGCTACGCTCGATCCTAGA
>JAWSUX010000622.1:0-540 GCA_033852215.1 Colwellia sp.
CTCACTTGATGAGATACCAGAAGATCGCTTAAATGATGAAGCTCGCCATTTTGGTTTCTACATCCAAAAAGGTTTATTTGAAGAATATGCTAGCTTTGGTCGTGGCCATGCCCATGATTTAGCCCCATACGACAGATACCATCAAGAGCGTGGTTTACGCTGGCCTGTGGTTAATGGTGTCGAGACAAAATGGCGCTTTAAAGAAGGTTCAGATCCTTACGTTAAACCGGGAAGTGACTGGGATTTTTACGGTCATAAAGATGGTCGCGCAAGAATTTTTGCTTTACCTTATGAGCCACCGGCAGAGTCACCAGATGAAGAATACGACTTATGGTTATCAACTGGTCGTGTATTAGAGCATTGGCATTCAGGCTCTATGACACAACGTGTGCCAGAGCTCTATAAAGCGGTACCTGATGCACTTGTATATATGCACCCTGATGATGCTAAGAAACGTAATATGCGTCGTGGTGATTTAGTGAAACTCATTTCTCGTCGTGGTGAAGTTCAAACACGTGTAGAAACAAGAGGCCGAAATAA
>JAWSUX010000178.1:0-5011 GCA_033852215.1 Colwellia sp.
ATGATAACCCTGTCCAAAGCACAAGCTGATTTAGCGAAGCAGCAGTTGATTATGATTAATCATGCGGGTATTCATTTTATTTTGAAAGATAATAGTAAGGTGCAAGTGAGACAATTTCCTGCATTACTTCGCGAGCAAGATGTCAGTCGTAGTTTTGTCGCTATTATTGATTTTTTGTTAGCTAAAATTAATGACGATATTACTGTAGAACTTTCTCAACAAGACTATATTCAGGCTATTGCTAATACCATGGTTTTAAAAGAATATAACCGTGAAGAAAGTGAAATATTACTCATACAAGCGAAAAAACAATTAAATGAGCAATTAAGCGCAAGCCTAACCTTGAATTCGGTCGCCCTTGACCTAACATCTCATATTAAGCAGTTACTTTAATCATTCAAAATCGAAGAAGAAGCAAACGTGTCAGAAACCATTTCATTATCGGCAGCGACAGAGCCACCTGTTATTTGTTTAATGGGGCCAACCGCTTCAGGAAAAACCGCGTTAGCAATGGCGCTACAGGATGCTTTACCCTGTGATATTGTTAGTGTTGATTCTGCACTAATCTATCGAGATATGGATATTGGTACGGCAAAACCAACTCAAGCGGAATTACAAAAATATCCTCATCGTTTGATTAATTTACGCGATGCTAGTGAAAGTTATTCTGCTGCGGATTTCTGTCGAGATGCCTTAGCGCAAATTAGCGAAATTAGAGCTAATAATCGTATACCATTATTAGTTGGCGGTACTATGATGTACTTTAAGAGTCTTATTGAGGGTATATCGCCATTACCAACCGCAAATGCTGAAACTCGTCAAAAAATAACAGATGAAGCGGCGGATCTTGGTTGGCAAATTATGCATGATAAATTGGCAGAGATTGACCCAGTTTCAGCTCAGCGTATCCATCCGAATGACCCGCAGCGCATAACCCGAGCACTTGAAGTGTATCGCCTGACAGGTAACACTTTGACACAATTGACGCAAAATAAAGGTGATAAGCTTGGCGGCAATATTCTACAATTAGCCATAACACCAACAGAGCGCAGTACGTTACATGATCGAATTGCGCTACGTTATCAGCAAATGATTGATTTAGGTTTTGAACAAGAAGTTTTAAAGTTAAAGGCACGAAAAAATTTACACCAAAATTTGCCGTCAATACGCTGTGTTGGTTATAGACAAATGTGGCAGTACCTTGATGGTGACTTTGATCACGAAGAAATGATATTTCGCGGTGTTTGTGCAACAAGGCAATTAGCCAAAAGGCAATTGACTTGGCTTAGAAGTTGGCCTGATTTACATTGGTTAACAACAGATGATAAAACAAATTTATCACAAGTTTTATCATTGCTTGATGCAAAGCATTAAAGAGCAGGCAAATATACAGCAATAGTTTAAAATTGATGTATAATTCATTTGTTAACTGTTTTATTTATAACGTCTTGTTGTCGTTTATGAAGCAGTATTTTGTAGAGTAATTACCTACATTTTGTTTTAGTTAATCAATATAAGATTGAATAACTAAATTATTATATTAATAAAAGGAGCCATCTGATGGCAAAAGGGCAATCGTTACAAGACCCATTCTTAAATGCTTTACGTCGTGATCGCATTCCAGTTGCAATTTACTTAGTTAACGGTATTAAGCTACAGGGACAAGTAGAATCGTTTGATCAGTTTGTAATCTTACTAAAAAATACGGTTAGTCAAATGGTATATAAACATGCCATATCTACTGTTGTACCTGCTCGCGCGGTAAATACAGCCTCTTTATCTAGCTCAGAAGATGATCAATCTAGCGATGCATAATCAGTTTTTTGTGGTGTTATCGTTTGAATTCATTACGTCGATATTGGTGAGGGTTTAGCACTTTTGTTTGATCGTTACCAAGCGGGCGAACAAGCTATCCTTGTTCATTTAGACTTCCCAGATGAAAGTACACGTGAAGACCTAGCTGAATTTAAAATGTTAGTATCTTCAGCTGGTGTAAAAGCATTAGCCGTTGTCTCGGGTAAACGTAATACACCGCATCCGCGATTTTTTTCGGGTAGTGGTAAAGCGGAAGAAATCGCTGAAGCAGTGCGCTTATATAATGCAAATGTCGTTTTATTTAACCATAGCTTAACGCCCTCACAAGAAAAAAATGTTGAAGCTTTATGTGAATGTCGAGTCGTTGACCGTACCACGTTAATTCTTGATATTTTTGCTCAACGAGCACGTACGCATGAAGGAAAATTACAAGTTGAGTTAGCACAATTACGCCATATGAGTAGCCGGCTTATTCGAGGTTGGACTCACCTTGAAAGACAAAAAGGTGGTATTGGTTTACGTGGTCCAGGTGAAACGCAACTTGAAACCGATAGACGCTTATTACGTGAACGTATGATTAATATACGTAAGCGTCTAGGAAAGGTTGAAATACAAAGGCAACAAGGGCGTCGTGCTCGTACCCGTGCAGAGTTACCTACTCTGTCGTTGGTAGGTTATACCAACGCGGGAAAGTCCACCTTATTTAATTTGTTAACACAAGCTGAAGTGTATGCAGCTGATCAGCTCTTTGCCACGTTAGATCCCACCCTGAGGCGTATTGAATTGGTTGGTGTAGGTCGGGTGATTTTAGCAGATACGGTTGGCTTTATTCGTCATTTACCTCATGATTTGGTTGCTGCTTTTAAAGCAACATTAACGGAAACTCGGGAAGCTGAACTGTTATTGCATGTTGTTGATATTGCTGATGATAGGCGCAGTGAAAATATTGAACAAGTAGAGTATGTTTTAAAAGAAATTGAAGCTGATGATGTGCCACAGCTAATTATTTGTAATAAGATTGATAGTTTAAGTGATATTGAGCCGCGTATTGATAGAAATGATGAAGGCATGCCTATTCGTGTTTGGTTATCGGCTCAAGCAAATATTGGTATCGATTTATTATTTACTGCGTTAGCTGAACGTTTAGACACACAGGTTGTCAATCATCAATTAAAGATTCCGCCTAGCGCAGGTAAATTACGTGGTGTGTTATATAAATTAAACTGCATCACTAGCGAGAGTTATGATGAACAAGGTTATTGCCATATTGAGGTTAAATTACCCGCTCGTGAATGGCAAAGGTTAGTAAAAAATGAATACAGTGACATAGCTGGCTATGTTGAGTCATAATCACAGGCAAACTATTTTCTTAACGCTTTTTAATTGGTCGGATGTATTTACTTTTTAAAATAAAATAAAACACCCTATATACTGGAGAACAACATGGCTTGGAATGAACCGGGGAATAATGATAAAGACCCCTGGAAAAATAAAGGTGGCAAGAATCAAGGTCCACCTGATCTAGATGAATTACTGAATGATCTTGGTAAAAAAGTAACAGGTATCTTTGGTGGAAAAACCACCAAAGGTGGCTCTGGTTCAGGTAAAAGTTTTTCTAACATCGGCATAAGCATTGCCTTGGTTATTGCTTTGCTTGTTTATGCATTTAGTGGTTTTTATACTATTAAGGAAGCAGAGCAAGGCATTGTTTTACGGTTTGGTGAGCACTCTGGCACCGTTGATCCAGGTATAAATTGGAAGTGGACTTTTATTGACCGAATTATACCTGTTGATATGCAAAGTACGCGTGATATGCCTTCATCAGGTTTTATGTTAACCAAAGATGAAAATGTAGTACGTGTTGAAATGCAAATTCAGTATCGTGTTGTTAATGCTCGTGATTATATTTTTAGTGTGACTAATGCTGATGATAGTTTAAATCAGTCGTTGGATAGTGCACTGCGTTATGTTGTCGGTCATGCTGAGATGGATGATATTTTAACCAGTGGTCGCGAGGTTATTCGTCAACAGGTATGGGAAGAATTAGATAAAATTATTGCACCTTATAACTTAGGTCTAATTATTGTTGATGTTAACTTTAAAGATGCTCGCCCACCAAATGAAGTGAAAGATGCTTTTGATGATGCTATTTCGGCACAAGAAGATGAAGTTCGTTTTTTACGTGAAGCTGAAGCTTATGCTAGAGGTATAGAGCCGCGTGCTCGTGGTCGTGCTAAACGTATGGAGCAAGAAGCTTTGGCTTATAAGAGTCAAATTGTTTTAGACGCCCAAGGTGAAGTAGCTCGTTTTGAGAAAATTTTACCTGAGTACCAAGCAGCGCCAAAAGTAACACGTGAACGTTTATATATTGCTACCATGGAAAAAGTGTATAGCAATACCAGTAAAGTAATGATTGATGTTGAAGGTGGTAATAATATGATGTACTTACCTTTAGACAAAATAATTCAGCAGCAAAATACCAGTAATCGCAGTGGTAAAACTACTTATGCTCCAGTAAATGAGTCTAATGTAAATACGTCACCTACTTCTTTATCAGATCGCTCTGATAGATTTAGTAATGGGAGTAACTAAGAAATGAAGAACTTTTTCATTGCTATAATAGCGGCACTATTTATTTTAACTGTATCGTCAGTTTTTGTTATTTACGAAGGCCAGCAGGGCCTTGTATTCCAGTTCTCAAAAATTAAGCGAGATAGCGCTACGGATAAAGTACTGGAATATAAACCAGGCTTACATTTCAAAATTCCATTTATTGAAACGGTACGTAAATTAGATGCGCGTATTCAAACTTTAGATGAACCAGCAGACCGATTTGTAACGGCAGAGAAAAAAGATCTGATAGTAGATTCTTTTGCAAAATGGCGCATTGTTGATTTTGCTACTTATTACCTACGTACTTCAGGCTCTGTTGATAATGCTCGCGCATTACTTAAACAGAAGATAAATAATGGTCTACGTACTGAATTTGGTAACAGAACCATTAAAGAAATCGTGTCGGGTGATCGTTCGGCGATAATGAGCAAGGCATTAGAAAGCACTGCGAGTAGCCATAAAGAACTAGGCATTGAAGTTGTGGATGTACGTATTAAAGCGATTAATTTACCGACAGAGATAAGTCAGTCTATTTATGAGCGTATGCGTGCTGAGCGAACTGCTGTTGCTAAAGAGCATAGAT
>JAWSUX010000623.1:0-180 GCA_033852215.1 Colwellia sp.
CAACAATCCTGACACAGGGGGACTATGCCAATCTAGTTGAGCAGGTTCAGCTAAGTAAGGTGAAAGCTCAAAAATAAACGGGTGATCACTTTTTTCCGCCTCTCTAATTACAACTAAATTTTCCATACGAACCTTTGAATAGTACTCATAAATCTGAATTGCATATAACGCCGTTTTAAG
>JAWSUX010000623.1:192-1084 GCA_033852215.1 Colwellia sp.
GAAAACCCTTGTTATGTTTTTTCTGCTGCTAGCTGCTTTAGTTTAATTAGCGATTTTTCACCCATTACACCAACAACTTCCCCTGATTTTTTTTGCATAATTGTCAATTTGAAAGTTCCTGTCAGTTGTCCTGTATAATTATCAGGACTAACATAAAACACCTGTTCATCGTTAGCTAAGCTAATGCCACACGAAGATGATGAGTCGGCAACGTAAGCTTTCTCGATTAATGAAACGTCACCTTTAAATATTACACTAGTTAAAATAGTAACTTCATGAGTGATAGTTAATCCATTATTTACAATATCCACTGGTTTAGAGTTGATTACCCTACCGCGAAATACTTTATTTGCGCTATCAAAATGTTGCTCAATAGATTTACCGTGACCGCTGCAAGCAAATGAATTGTAATTAAATAATGTTAATATGAACACTATAAATATTCGCACCGCAATCTCCGAAAAACATAACGCCCTAATAATGGGCAAATTATAGTTGGTTAAAATAGCGACGCAGGAGCAAAAACCAACTGTAATTTGTCCTGTTAATTAGCTTGTTATAAAGCATTTAAGCTAATCTAAAAATTTAGAATCCTTTACCTCAAGTGGTACAAGTAATTCACGGATAAATTCAAAGGCACACCACAATAATATAATTGGTATTGTTGAATTTAAACCAAATAAATTAATAAAGTAAAAAGTAGCCATTAAACATATGAAAAAACCAACAAAGAAAAATAACAAACCATATAGCTAATGAGCACCAACAAATTTACTACATTGATTGCAACGAACGTTGGGAAACATAAGCCTCCAGTTTTTTATCGATTTTGATCCACAACTAGGACAAGTGCGCATGAATTCCCTATGCTTTATAACGCCGCAATAAGCGG
>JAWSUX010000179.1:0-3523 GCA_033852215.1 Colwellia sp.
CTATTTCTATTTTTTTGTAACTATGATGATCAGACATAACCAAACCCTATTATTAGCAATAAGTAAGTTAAACCTTAGTTGAGATTTTTTCTTTTGCGAACTTATTGTTATAGCAAGTGTTATGCAATCATCAACCCAGCCATGGAGGCGTTTGATGACTCAGTGTACGCAACCGGACATGTCCCACTTAGAGACAATAATGTCGGTGGTAAACTAGCCATTTTGATTTCTGCAAAGAAAGGGCTAAGCTAGAAGTTATTTGGCTTGAAGAACTAAACTCTGTGCATTACCTATATAACAGTGCCTTAACGGCTAATAGGTCAACGGTTTTATTATCTACCTTTAAATAAGCGACCGACTCGGTGTGCACTAAAGTTGCTTCAATTACGCCAGGCATATTAATCAGCTCTTCTGCAACTTCTTGTGCTTGCTCTTTGCTAGTGATGTTAGTAGCAAAACTAAAACTTTTTGATTTTTTCAATTGCTGCATGCCAAAGGTTAATAACAACCAAAATAAAGAGGCAATAGCCATCACCAAAAATATTGCCTGCTCTCCATAATTGCTCGCGATAAAACCACCTAAAATACCGCCAACAAAAGCACCTAAAAATTGGCTGCTAGAATAAATACCCATGACACTACCTTTTAAACCAGCGGGAGCAATGCGTGACAAAATTGAAGGCATAGTAGCTTCTAAATAGTTAAAAGCGGTGAAAAATAACACTACGGATAAAACCAAGCTCCAAAAACCTATTGGTAATAACCACAACGTAAATAATGCGAGTGTAAATAGCGTGACTGCGGCACTAAACATCTGTTTTTCTTTCTGCTTTTTAATGGCAATAATCATAAAAGGCACCATTAAGAAAAACGAACCTAGCAATGTAGGTAAATAAATCTGCCAGTGATTTTCTAATGCTAAACCACTTGCGACAAACTGCTTAGGCAAAGTAACAAAACAAGCAGTTAACGCCATGTGTAAAATAAACACCCCCCAATTTAAGCGTGATAATTGGGGATGAAAAATTAATTTACTAATCTGCTCTGGCAAAGCAACACTATCACCACGTGGCGCTTTGTTAACGGAATTAGGCACCATAAATTGGATCATAAACATGGCAACAATAGTCAGTATACCTGTAAACCAAAACAAACCGCTTAAACCAAAACTGCCCGCGACTATAGGCCCTAAAATCATAGCAATAGTAAAAGACAATCCAATAAACATACCAATAGTGGCCATCACTTTAGGTCGATGTTCTTCGCGGCTTAAATCTGCAGCTAGGGCTAAAATAGCACTGGCAATAGCGCCCATCCCTTGTATGGCACGCCCGATGACAACACCGTAAATACTGTCAGACATTGCAGCAACAATACTACCAATTAAAAACACCACTAAACCCGCAAGAATAACTGGCTTACGGCCATATCTATCTGACAATATCCCCATAGGTATTTGCAGTAACGCCTGTGTTAAACCATAAGCACCAATAGCTAAACCTAACCAAATAGGGCTGTACCCCGTTAAGTGCTCACCATAAATGGCAAACACGGGTAAAATCATGAATAAGCCGAGCATACGTACACCAAATACGCTAGCTAAGGAAAAAGCGGCTTTTTTCTCTATTCGATTTAAACCTGACATGCTCATAGTGTTAATAGAACCTAATATAAAAATATACGGATGAAAAACGAGGCTAGTTTAGCACGGCAAACCTAACAACAAAATCCCAACAAAACAATCGATGTGCTTAGATCTAACTTTATATACTTATATAGCCTCTCGACTTCAAGATACAAACTAAGAAAGAACGAGTATATTACCTTTAGCCTAGGCAAGAATATCATTGAGCAAGACCTACATCCCTATTTTTATGAATCTGTTTTTGTGGCATAATATTCGGCTGTTATTTTGAGTAACAACTTAATTTAGGTTTCAGAAAAATATGAAAAACATTGAAGTCAGAGGGGCGCGTACCCACAATTTAAAAGATATCAGTTTAACCATACCACGCGATAAACTTATTGTGATCACTGGTCTTTCTGGCTCAGGTAAATCATCCCTTGCTTTTGATACTTTATATGCTGAAGGCCAGCGTCGTTATGTAGAATCGCTTTCCGCTTACGCTCGTCAGTTCTTATCCTTAATGGAAAAGCCAGATGTTGATCACATAGAGGGTTTATCACCCGCAATATCTATTGAGCAAAAATCTACCTCACACAATCCACGCTCAACCGTAGGAACCATTACCGAAATTTACGATTATTTACGTTTACTTTATGCCCGTGTAGGTGAGCCACGCTGCCCCGAACATAAGCAGCCACTTGCGGCACAAACAGTATCGCAAATGGTTGATAAAGTATTAGAGCTTGAAGAAGGCACAAAAGTTATGTTACTTGCGCCTATTTTACAAGACCGTAAAGGTGAACATGTAAAGCTACTAGATAACTTAGCCGCACAAGGATTTATTCGTGCCAGAATTGATGGCGAAATATGCGACTTGTCCGATCCTCCAACACTAGATCTTCATAAAAAACATACCATAGAAGTAGTGGTTGATCGTTTAAAAGTGCGGGAAGATATTCAACTACGCTTATCTGAATCATTTGAAACCACGTTAAGCTTAACCGCAGGTACAGCCAAAGTAGCCTTTATGGATGAACCAGATAGAGAAGAATTACTCTTTTCTGCTAATTTCGCTTGTCCTCATTGTGGTTACAGCATGCAAGAATTAGAGCCTCGCTTGTTCTCTTTTAATAACCCCGCAGGTGCTTGTCAAACTTGTGATGGTTTAGGTATTGAGCAATTTTTTGATAGCAGTCGTGTTATAGCCAACAAAGAATTAAGCCTTGCTGGTGGTGCAGTACGTGGCTGGGATAAGCGTAACTTTTATTATTTTCAAATGCTTCAAGCATTGGCTACCCATTATAAGTTTTCTGTTGATAAATCTTTTAATAGCTTATCAAAAGAAGCACAGAAAGTTGTGCTTTATGGTAGCGGCACGCAAGAAATTGAATTTAAATATATGAACGATCGTGGCGATGTTGTGGTACGAAAGCATCCCTTTGAAGGCATCATCAATAATATGCAGCGTCGTTATAAAGAAACAGAATCGAATGCGGTACGTGAAGAGTTAGCAAAATATTTAAATAGTCAACATTGCCCTGACTGTAACGGTAGTCGTTTACGTTTAGAAGCGCGTAATGTTTTTATTGCTGATACACCACTAACAGTAGTTGCTGAGCAATCCATTAGTGAAGCACTGGCCTTTTTTCAAAGTTTAGAACTTACAGGGCAAAAAGCACAAGTTGCAGAAAAAATATTAAAAGAAGTAAACGAGCGTTTAGGCTTTCTAGTTAATGTAGGACTAAATTACTTAAATTTATCTCGTGGCGCAAATACGTTATCGGGTGGTGAAGCACAGCGTATTCGCTTAGCTAGCCAAATTGGTGCGGGTTTAGTTGGTGTAATGTATGTGCTTGATGAGCCATCTATCGGCTTGCATCAACGCGATAACGAACG
>JAWSUX010000180.1:0-3871 GCA_033852215.1 Colwellia sp.
TGCATCAACGCGATAACGAACGCTTACTCAGTACATTGATTCACCTACGCGATTTAGGCAATACCGTGATTGTGGTTGAACACGATGAAGATGCCATTCGAGCAGCGGATTTTGTTATCGATATTGGCCCTGGCGCAGGTGTGCATGGTGGTGAAATTATCGCTCAAGGTACAATTGACGACATTCTTGCTTCTAAAGAGTCACTGACGGGTAAATATCTCTCGGGTGTAGAAAAAATTGAAATACCCACTAAGCGCCATGCTTTTGATAAAAAATCAGTAGTAGAGCTAAAAGGCGCCAGCGGCAATAACTTAAAAAATGTCAATTTAGTTATTCCAACAGGGTTAATGACCTGTATTACTGGCGTATCGGGCTCAGGTAAATCAACACTGATCAACGATACATTATATAAATTAGCGCATATTGAACTCAATGGTGCCACGATTGATGAACCAGCACCGCATAAAAGCATTCATGGTTTAAATCATTTAGATAAGGTAATTGATATTGACCAAAGTCCAATAGGCAGAACGCCGCGGTCAAACCCCGCGACTTACACTGGAATATTTACTGCTGTACGCGATATATTCTCTGCCACACAAGAGTCACGTTCACGAGGTTATAAAGCCGGTCGTTTTAGCTTTAATGTGAAAGGTGGGCGTTGTGAAGCTTGTCAGGGTGATGGCATGATCAAGGTAGAAATGCACTTTTTACCTGACGTTTATGTACCTTGTGATGTTTGTAAAAGTAAACGTTATAACCGAGAAACGTTAGAGGTTTTGTACAAGGGTAAAAACATTCATGAAGTATTAGATTTGACCATTGAAGATGCGTTTGATTTTTTCAAAGCCATTCCTGCAGTCAATCGCAAATTACAAACCTTATTGGATGTTGGTTTAGGTTATATCAAACTGGGGCAATCAGCGATCACCCTTTCGGGCGGTGAAGCGCAACGAGTCAAACTATCAAAAGAGTTATCGAAACGAGATACAGGTAAAACCTTATATATTTTAGATGAGCCAACCACAGGTTTACATTTCCACGATATCAAGCAGTTATTACACGTTATTCATCGCTTGCGTGATCATGGAAACACCATTGTTGTCATTGAGCATAATTTAGATGTAGTGAAAACGGCTGACTGGGTAATTGATCTTGGTCCCGAAGGCGGCTCAGGTGGCGGTGAAATCTTAGTAAAAGGTACACCTGAGCAAGTCGCTCAACATAAAACATCTCATACAGCACGTTTTTTAAAACCGCTATTAAGCTAGGGCTCGTTTGACTTGGAGATAGGCTTGGAGATAGGCTTGATGCTTTTTCAAAAAAGCATCAAGTAAAGGTTAGGCAACCGAGACCGCTACAGGGCTATCAAAGCCTAATAACGGCATGCCTTTATTAGGCTAAAATTTCGGCCACAGAAAAATCAATAGATTTTACCTATCATAAAGAAAGAAAAAAACGATTTTTATCATATTCGAATAATGGCCATAATAGCTTTATCAAAACCAAGCAAGTTAAACTAAACTTAGCCTGTTAACTAAAGCTAAAAAAATGCCTAATTAAGGAGTGACTATGTTCACCGATATGACAGGAAAATCAGTACCTCAAGTTACCTTTCCAATGCGTGCTAATGATAGTTGGATTAAACGCAATAGCGAGGAAATTTTCGCTAATAAAACCGTGGTAGTATTTTCACTACCGGGTGCATTTACGCCGACCTGCTCTTCTTCACATCTACCGCGTTATAATGAATTAGCAACTAAGTTTTTTGCTAACGGTGTTGATGAAATTCTTTGTATTTCAGTTAACGATACCTTTGTTATGAATGCATGGTCAAGTGATCAAGACGCTGACAAAATTAGCTTTATTCCTGATGGTAATGCTGAGTTTACCGATGGCATGGGCCTACTGGTTGATAAAAATGACCTAGGTTTTGGCAAGCGCAGTTGGCGATATGCGATGTTAGTCAAAAATGGCATTGTTGCAAAAATGTTTATTGAGCCCGACTTACCTGGTGACCCATTTGAAGTATCTGATGCTGATACTATGTTGGCCTATATTAATCCAGAGGCTGCACAGACTAGCCAAATAGCGATATTTAGCAAGCCGGGTTGTTCACATTGTACCAAAGCAAAAACCTTGCTTGAACAGCAAGGTTTACAGTATGAAGAGCTTGTTTTAGGTGAAGATACGACGATTTCTGCTATGCGCGCCATAAGTAACGCAGACACCACTCCACAAATTTTTATTGATGGTAAGCACATTGGTGGCAATGACGAGTTAGTAAAGTACTTTAGCTAAAATCGAGTGAATTACGAGAAGGTAATAATGTTATACTACTGCTATTACCTTTTCTTTTTATATTTAATTCGAGTAAGACTACTTCAATGGACAATCAACCATACAACCCATTACACGGCGTTACGCTAAAAACCATCGTTACTGAATTAGAAGCCTACTTTGGTTTTGAAACGTTAGGTAAAGAAATAAAAATCAACTGTTTTACCGACAACCCAAGTATTCAATCAAGCTTAAAGTTTTTACGAAAAACCCCATGGGCACGCGAAAAAGTTGAGCAGCTTTATATTAAAAATAAAAACAAACTTCAGAGTTAATTATAACGAGTCACATTACTTTAATAGCTAGACAAGCTAAAAAAAGCTCGCTTTGCCAATAAAAATCCTCAATGATGTAACTAACATTCCTAATTAACTGCACATTTATGTCTATCGCAACCCAATACATTTTAACTTGGCAATGCCCAGATAATACTGGCGTTTTAGCCAAAGTATCGCAAAGCCTCTTCGCTCATGGCGCTTTTATTACTGAAACCTCGCAGTACAGTGATCCTTATAGCGAAACTTTTTTCTCTCGTATTGCCTTTGATGATAGAAACTTAACCGTTTCAAGCAGTGAATTTTTACTCGCTATTGATGAAATTGCTGTGCCCTTAGCGATGAAATACCAGCTAAGAAAACGTAATGATGTACCCAACATCATTATTGCCGTTTCAAAAGATGATCATTGTTTGGTCTCTTTACTCACCAAATGGAAATCGGGTGTTTTACCCGTTAATGTTGTCGCTGTTATATCAAATCATCAAGACTGCCAATCATTAAGTGAATGGCATAAAGTACCATTTTACCATCTGCCCCTTGCGAAAGAAGCAACAGCCGAAAAAACAGCGGAAGCAAAAGCAATACAAGAAACAAAAATATTAGCGCTAATGGACAAACATAATATCGACTTATTAGTGCTAGCACGTTATATGCAAATTTTATCTGATGACTTATGTCAGAAGCTGCAGGGTAAGGCCATCAATATACACCACTCTTTTTTACCTAGCTTTAAAGGCGCTCGACCTTATCACCAAGCCCATTCACGTGGCGTGAAAGTTATTGGTGCTACGGCACATTATGTTACTGCAGTTCTAGATGAAGGACCTATTATCGCGCAAGAAGTAAAATCGATTAACCATACGTTTACCATTGAACAAATGGTACATATGGGGCACGACTTAGAAGCCACCGCATTAAGCCATGCTGTACGCATGCATGCTGAACAGCGTGTTTGTTTAAATGGTGCTAAAACAGTTATATTGGCTTAGGTTTTATAGCTGTTTATAGACAAGGCACATGATGAGTAGTTGGTCACCACAGCAATAGAGAAGCTCTGCTTATGATTAATATTGAAAAAATACACCATGTTGCCTACCGCTGCAAAGATGCAAAAAAAACAACGCAATGGTATCAAGACAAACTGAATATGAAACTGGTGTTAGCCATAGCCGAAGATGAAGTCCCTTCGACTAAAGCGCCTGATCCGTACATGCATATATTTTTAGATGCGGGTAATGAAAATATTTTAGCTT
>JAWSUX010000181.1:0-922 GCA_033852215.1 Colwellia sp.
ACAGTGCTTTGCCTTTGCTCATGCGTCGTTGTAATTTATTAAGGTAGTTTTTGGCTTTGTCATTGCCACGTAAATATAAAACAGCCGCTTCACTAAACGCCCATTTTAGATGCCCGTTGCCAATTTTATTACCACTGGTGCCGTAGGTCTTTCCGGCTGATTCCGCTTTGCACTTCACTAATCGGCTATATGAAGCAAAGTTTTGTACTGATTTAAAGCGAGTGATATGACCTATTTCATAAAGGATCGTTAAGCCGAGTATTTGCCCGATACCAGGAAAGCTGCGAATAATATAAAGGTAAGTGCCGTAATGTTCTTTGGCTTGTTTTTCAATAAAATATTCAACCTTGGCTAACTCTTTTGCATAACAATCAAGCAATACCATGTCGAGTTCAATAGTGCGCTGTACCACTTCATCATCATAATGATGTCGTAAGCTTTCTCTAGCACTGACATTTTTTAAGTTAAGCGATTGAGCAGGTAAGTTATATTGACTGTCAGTATTAACCACATGGGCTTTAAGGCTAGCACCGTGCCTAACGATACCTGTTCTTCTGCGCAGTAAATCTCGGGTTGCTCGCATTTCTTTGGGGTAGTTATAGGCAAGTGGGAAGTTGCCACCTTTTAACAGGCTAGCGATTTTGTACGAGTCGATTTTATCATTTTTGGCTTTACCGCCATGAATGGCTTTCATGTAAAGCGCATGACCGAGCACAAAATCTACCTCATGGCTTTGGCAAAAATCACTGACCCAGTACCAGCAATGCATACATTCAACACCGACAACAACATTGCCGAGATAAGGCTCGAGTAATCGAAGTAAAGCCTGTGGGTCTGCACCAATTTTTTGATGAACAAGTTTATTTCCTTGTTGATCTAAGATACAAACGTAAAGAATTTTTGCATGTAAGTCGATCCCGCA
>JAWSUX010000182.1:0-5988 GCA_033852215.1 Colwellia sp.
GTAGAAGCAATTGATAAGGTGGGTATAGCCTTTCAAGAAATCGATAATTTGACTTCACAAATAGCGAGTGGCACACAAGACCAGCAAAGTGCAACATCTTCTATTAATGAAAGTATGATGTCGGTGGTTTCGTTAAGCCAAGAGATTAATCAAGGTTTATCTTCAGTAGCCGAACATGCACAATTACAACAACAGACGTCTAGTGATGTTGAAAAAACGTTAAACCGTATTTTTGCCTAATACTTTTGTTTAACGTTTAGCTATCACTCTTTTGGTTACGCAATTGCGATAATTTTTGCAATTGCTTTGACTGTTCATGCAAGCTTGTACGCACTAAAACTTCACGGTCATCTTCTCTAATGAAATGAAAGATGACTTTGTGTATATATTCTATGCCTTGTTGAACAGCAGATTCATTGTCTGGTGTGACTTCATCCGGTGTGACTTCTATAACTTCACCATAACAATATACCGCACAGTTATTTTCTAAGAGAAATATTTTTATTTCTAACTTTTGGCCAAGTTCAAAAGCGTTTTTTGCTGTAAATTTCACACCGCCACCACCAAATTTTATACCCTGATACCTATGTTTTTCGTCATTTTGTTGACTTAAGATATAACCAATAAGTAAATCTATTTTCTGTGATTGGTGATTTAAAAAATCAACTAATTGCCCTGTTATATCACTTAACGCTTGTAGAGGACGAAGTGCCGCTTGGTCTATGGTCATCATGTCACTTGCTAATTTAAATGGCATTGGCATTTTATTGGTAAAATGCTCAAACGTTGAAATATCTTCCATAGCAAGTGGCATAATATTAAGACTAAAGTCATGTTTTATGGAAAAAAACTCATGGTACTGTTGTAATTTTTGTTCATTATTCGTTGAAGGTAATTGCTTATTCATGAGAGAGGTTTTATCCATAATGTGTAATTGACTTGAAAAAGTAATATTTCGCAACAAAGTTATATCATAAAAAGCATGCTGTTAGCTTAATTAAATCCGACAAAATATACCAATGTGCTATGCTATCGAGCATATTTTAACGGCATTATAGTAAATAAAAATACCTCAATGTTTCAACCTATTAGTCTATTTATCGGCCTGCGCTATAGTCGTAGTAGAAGCCATACTGGTTTTGTGTCTTTTATTACCTTTTTTTCCACCGTAGGTATTTTACTTGGTGTTGCCTCGTTAATTACCGTTGTTTCTGTTATGAATGGCTTCGAAGGAGAATTAAAAAAACGCATCTTAGGCTTAGTGCCTCACGTTGTGGTACAAGAATCTCCTGCGGAAACTATAAGTAAGATAAAGTCTAGTGATTTTCCTTGGTTAACTTTACGTGAGTCTTTATTACAGCAACCTCATGTTTTACGTGTTAGCCCTTTATTGGAGAGCGAAGGTTTAATTCAATCGGCTACAGGATTACAAGGGGTGCTCATACAGGGGGTTATGCCTGAATTTGAAGCAGGTAATATTATTAATAGTCACTTAGTTTCAGGTTCAATGGCTAGCTTGACCACTCAGCCTTATTCATTAATTTTAGGGGAGTCTTTAGCAAATAAATTACAGGTATCGCTTGGCGATGAAGTGCGCTTAGTTTTGCCTAATAAAAGTGTTTTCACCCCGATGGGGCGCATACCCGTACAACGCGTATTTATCGTGAGTGGGCTTTTTAATGTTGGCTCCCAAGTTGATGATGCCATGGTCTATATTAATAGCCACTATGGCGCAAAATTATTGAGAAGACATGGCGATGGCATAGATAAGTTACGCTTGTATTTAGATGATGCCTTTAATGCCAGTGACGTGGTTGCTAGCTTAATAAAGCAACAGCAGGAGCAATCGTTACCTGCATCAATTGAATTCACTTCTTGGGATGAAAGCCAAGGTGCGCTTTTTTCTGCGGTTAAAATGGAAAAGAATATGATGTGGTTAATGCTCAGTTTAATTGTTGCTGTTGCCGCATTTAATATTGTCTCAGCGCTCGTTATGGTGGTTATTAATAAACAAGGTGAAATTGGTATATTGCAAACTCTAGGTTTATCACGCTTTGGCGTGGTTAAAATATTTATTACCCAAGGTATGGTTAATGGTTTATGGGGTGTAACGTTAGGCGGTATCGTTGGTGTATTGCTAACGCTTAATTTAAATAATTTGTTAAACATGCTTGGCGTCAATTTATTTGGTTTTGGCGTACAAGTATTACCTGTGCAGCTAGAGTGGTTTGACGTGATAACAATAATAATCGCAGCGCTTATTATGAGTTTTATTGCGACCTTATATCCTGCTTATCAAGCTTCAACCACTCAGCCTGCAGAGGTTTTACGTTATGAATAATCCCCTAAGAAGCATGCCATTAGATACAAAGATAAATGAAGGAAATAATATGCTTGAGGTCTTACGTTGCACAGGGCTAACAAAAACCTATAAACAAGGTGGTGTAGAAAGTAATGTTTTAGATGAACTTGAACTCAGCGTTAAAAAAGGAGAGTTATTAGCTGTTGTTGGTAGCTCAGGTTGTGGCAAAAGTACTTTTTTACACTTAGCTGGCGCATTAGATATTCCTAGTGCAGGGCAGGTATACATTAACGGTATTGATATACACAAATTATCAGACAAACAACGTGCCCAGTTTCGAAATCAGCATATTGGTTTTATTTATCAGTTTCATCATTTAATGATGGAATTTACAGCGTTAGAAAATGTTGCTATGCCGTTGATGATCCGTGGTGATAAACCTAAAGTTGCTTTGCAAGCAGCTAAAGACATGCTCGAACAAGTGGGATTGTCACACCGTATCGATTACCGACCTGCAAAGTTGTCAGGTGGTGAACGTCAACGAGTTGCCATTGCGCGCGCGTTAGTAACTAAACCGTCACTCATTCTAGCTGATGAGCCTACGGGTAATTTAGACAGTGAAACGGCGGAACAAATTTATCAGCTGATCCGTAATTTAAATGCCAGTATACAAACTAGCTTTGTCATTGTGACACATGATTTAGTCCTTGCTAAACGCATGGACAGGCAAGTAAAGTTATCACAAGGGAAATTATTGCCTTTTCAAGAAGAAGTAGTGATAGACCATGTTTAAACCATTAAGTTTGTTCTTAGGTTGGCGTTACGTGCGTAGTCGCCATGGCAATGGATTTTCTGCTTTCATTTCTGCCTCATCTACTATTGGTATTGCCTTAGGTGTTGCTATATTAATTGTTGTACTCAGTGCTATGAATGGTTTTGAGAAAGAACTTTCACAAAAGCTGTTGTCAATAGTTCCTCATGTTGAGTTGGTCAGTGTTAATGAGCCAATTCCTAATTGGCGTAAAAGCATTAAAAAAATACAGCAGCAACCACAGGTGCTCGCTGCTTCACCGGTGATTAACATGACGGGTATGCTGCAACATGATCTTAAACTCAAAGCGCTAGAAATACGTGGTGTTGATACAAAATTAGAAACCCTAGTCTCAAGCATTGAAGATTATATAGTTGATGGTACTTGGCAGTCGTTAAGTAAGACAAACGAAGGTGGCAGAGCTGCTATTGTTATTGGTAGTGGTATTGCTAAAAAACTTAACGTGGCTGTTGGTGACAAACTGCAACTGTTATTACCCGCTCCACAAATAAATAATTCCACATCGTCGGTAAATCATGGCATGAAACGAGTGTTTTCTGCGCCTATCATTAAACAGGTTGAAATAGGGGCTATCTTTAACTTTGGCGGCACTATTGATGATACTTTAGCTTACTTAAGTTTTGATCAAGCAAGCCAGTTAATGGGTTATGACTCAGAGCAAGCGCAAAGTATTCGTTTAAAAATTACTGATGTATTCGATGCAAGAGTAATTGCTCGGGAAGTGGCTTATAACTTTGACCATTATGTTTATATAAATGACTGGACACGTACACAGGGACACTTATTTAAAGATATTCAATTGGTACGCATGGTGATGTTTATCGTACTGGTGTTAGTTATTGCTGTGGCCAGTTTTAATATTGTTTCTACCCTAATTATGGCAGTTAATGAAAAGCAGGGCGATATTGCTATTTTAAAAACGATGGGAGCAAGTTCGCCTGTCATTATGTTTTCTTTTATTGTTCAAGGAGTGGTTAACGGTATTCTTGGATGTTTTATTGGATCATTATTTGGCGTATATTTGGCACTAAACCTAACAGAATTTATTAGTGCTATTGAGTGTTTTTTTAACGTTACCTTTCTATCGGGTGATGTGTATTTTATTAATTATCTACCTAGCGATTTACAGCTGTCTGATGTTTATATCACTGTTGTGACAGCACTATTAATGAGCTTTGTTGCAACATTATACCCCGCTTGGCGAGCAACAAAAATTGAACCAGCGCAAGTCTTAGGTCAGTTATAATGCTCAAAAGATTGAGGGGCGGATAAGCGCGTTTACATAAATACAATGGATGGTATTTTAATAGAATACGGACAGAGCTCTTAGTATGATGTATCTGGTCTAGGCTGACGTTAAAAAATAACGAAAGCACTGGTCATACTTTAATTTGGCTTGTTCACCTTGTTGGGTAAGTCTCTATTTATTGATAATAACTGTGCTTCAAATTGCTCTGCTCCTGCCTTTACTTGGTAAAGTTTAACTAACAAGTAATCGAGTTCAGGGGCAAACCAAGCATAAGTGATACGTTTTTTCTCGATAACTTCGCGCTTTAAACGAATGGTTTTTACTAAACCGTAGGGAAGTATAAGCTCTTCTTCACCATCATATTGGTAGGTGTAATCTTTAATTGAACCCGAGGTATTAATAACGGAATAAGTAAAACGTTGTTGTTTAGGGTTGTTAAGTAAGTCTAATCTGTTTTGTAAATGATAACTCAGTTTGTCTTGTAAACCATCAGTTACCGCTAAACTAACCGTTTTCTCTTTTTTTAAATCCTTCGCTGTTTTTTCAGCTAAATTATAATGCCATTCGTAACTCTTATCTCTACCTGTTCCTTCTCTATTATAACGGTAGTGGTGTGGTGTTACCTTGCCATTTTTTAAAGATAAGGTTGATGTTTCAGCACGCTTATCTGAAAAAATTAGCCATTTAATATCTGTTTCATAATGGTAAATAGCACTCTGACTTCCTGCGCTACTTCCTACAATATTATCTATATAGGCAAGTTCTCTACGCGCTGTACCTACGGGATCTGATTTATGTAATAGGGTATAAGTAGCACTAAAAGCAGGAATAGCCGTGACAGGTTTATTATCATCTACTTTATTTTTTGAGGGGAGGTTATTCGCACTGGTTGATAGTGGTAATAATAAGCAGATCAGTAAGGGGGATAATAAAATTCGCATAATAACTATGAATACCCAATAAGCTGTAAGTCAAAGTTATACTAACAGCTTATTGATGTTTAACGATAATTTAATTGTAATTAATCGTTAGCATAACCAGAAGCTGATAATACATTACCATCTAATATAGCTTGCTCATTATCCATGGTTAATCGTTGTTGACATAGCCACTTGATAACTAAAGGGTATATACGGTGCTCTTGTTCATGTATACGCGCAGCTAAGTCATTACTGTTATCTTCTTCGAAAACAGGCACTTTTGCTTGTAAAATCACAGGGCCGCCATCAAGTTCTTCTGTGACAAAATGAACACTAACACCGTGTTCTTTATCGCCAGCATCAATAGCGCGTTGATGGGTATTTAACCCTTGATATTTGGGTAGTAGAGAAGGGTGGATATTTACTAACTTCCCTTGGAAGTGCTCGACAAAGTGTGGTGTAAGAATACGCATAAAACCCGCAAGAACGATAATGTCAGGTTTGAAAGCATCAATTTTTTTGACTAAAGCAATGTCATAAGCTTCGCGTGAAGTAAAATCTTTATGAGAAAGTGTTAGTGTTGCTATCTTAGAATTTTCTGCTCGAGTCAAACCGTAAGCATCAGCTTTGTTTGATACTACACCTACCACTGTTCCGGGATATTCTGCGTCAGTGCAAGCATCAA
>JAWSUX010000183.1:0-2037 GCA_033852215.1 Colwellia sp.
ATTGCCTTGTTATATGCAGCGGAGGTAAAACCATACACTACAATGACTTAAGCCACCCGTAATATAAAAACCTAACCGTGAATTTTACGCTACACACGAAAGGTTGAACTGAATTAATAGCATTGCCACCTTTGAAGAAGGTAAAAGAGGCAATGCTTATTAGTGCGAACACCAAACCTAATTTAGCGAAAAAATATGCACTAGAAAGCACTTAATTTGAAGCTAATTTTTAATAGCATATAACGCCTCACTAAGAGGCAAATATTAGTTGGTTAAAATAAGCGACGAAGGAGCAAAAACCAACTGTTATTTGTCCTTTTAAGTGACTTGTTAGCCCTCAAATTGAATCAATATTTGAGGGGGATATTATTACTTTTTTTATTAATTTTCCTGCAGGTGAATTAAAGTTAGTTATGAAATATATGTTACTTTCTGCTAGGTCTTTCAATGCATCTCTCCCTAAAAACTGGATAACCATGCTTTTAATTATTTCAATATCAGTATTTCTATAATCATTGATATTATGTTGATTAATCATGAAATCAAGTATAACTCCTGAGCCATTCTTATCTTTAGAAGCTTTAAACTCAACTAAGGTAGGATGTAATTCCAGACTTGATTTATTTAGATCATTAGTAACCTGCTGTGCAATATCACCATCACTCTGTACTGTCCACAAAACACCCATAGCTAATATCATAAATGCAAAAATAAAAGCAATTGATAAGCCAAAAACTTTCCAGCTAGATTCAAACCGATATTCTTGAGACTCAATAATCTCTTCTTTTGTTAAGTACTTATTCTTTAATAAAATTACAACTGGAATGAAATACATTAGTGTAATTAAGTTGTTAGGTATGTTTTCAGGCAAAAAAGGCAATATTAAAAGCAAGAATATACTAACGAGTATGCTTATATAGAAAGATTTTTTTGCTAAGTCTTCTTGGTTAATGGATTCAAAACCTTTCTTTAGAAAATATGCTGCTGCTAATGGACCTCCTAAAAAGGTGGCTACTTGAATTTGTCTAGGGGAATAAATACTTCTCATGACTATCCTTTGAGGGCTAACGCCTCATTAAGAGGCAAATAATTGTTGGCTAAAATAAGCGACGCAGGAGCAAAAGCCAACTGTTATTTGTCCTGCTTGAATGACTTGTTATAAGTGTTTATTCACGTTGTTTGCTGTTGAATATTGCCCAACATTATCAATTGTGTATTTGTTAACAAAACCTTGATATTTAAAAGGCTTGCTACCATGAAATATAACCCAAAGCGACATACATGTATCAAATGCAGTATAAAGTGCTTTTTGTGCCATCTCTAAGGTAACAAATTCTGAATTTTTATGGATGGCTCCATTTCGCTGTTTGCGCAATAAATCTGCAGAAAGGAATGGTTCTTGGGTGAAATCAATACCATTGTAATTTGCTAATAACTCTTGAGGCCAATATTTCATTGCATTGAAAAGAGATTCATTTTTATATTTCTTTTTCCCACCAATACTCTTAACAAACGAATCGCTTGCAAATTCACCTACCAAGTCAAAAAATAATTTTTCGATTAAATGGTTTGCCGAAATAAGAACTAAACGACAAAGGTGAGATTTGTCACCGATGTTATCTTGCGCTTTCAATAAGTTTATCAAAAACACAGAACCAGCTAATGTTTCTGTCCAAGCATCGTGAATATCAAAACTAATTGTGAAACTACTAGTAACTCTGCGCATAATCCTGCTTACACTTATAACGCCCCACTAAGGGGCAAATAATTGTTGGTTAAAATAAGCGACGCAGGAGCAAAAACCAACTGTTATTTGTCCTGCTTTAGTGGCTTGTTAAGTGCCGCTACCTATTTAATTTTTTCTTTAAATCAGTCATTCGTTTTTCACGAAATGATATATATTTTAAACCGCCTCTCATTGCGCCATCAGGAATAGTTAATTCCCATTTACTATCGCAAATAGCGCATAAGTAAGTTTGCACAAAACCTGACTCTACCAACTTTAAATCGTTGGTTCTAACCAAAGAGTTTAATTGG
>JAWSUX010000014.1:0-6683 GCA_033852215.1 Colwellia sp.
ACTTGAATGGTGATGGGTATATCTATAGCCATTTAGTGGGTGGAGTTAGGTTAGTCACTACCGGCAACTTAGTGCGCTAAGAAGACATGGCGTGGTGGTTAATATTAACGACAACTGATCACTATTAAGCTGACGTTAAGTTTAATGCTACTAATTGCAACTGAGTCTAAAGCCGTCATTGGAATTGAAAATTCTGTAACTATATGGAGTTTCATAAGGAGGTTATCTTTATATAGATCTGTTTGATTTTAATTGTGAGAGAAAAACATTAAATGCAGTTCCTAAACCGTTGCTTGTTGCAATACCCGAGGTGTTAGATGAGATCATTATATCCAATAGTATTTTAAACCTTGAAATTGAACTACTATACATTAGGGAGATGACGATTTAAAAATGACCAACAAACGATCCCCGATAAGTTCGCCTAACGGCCGTTTACCCTTTGCTGCCTATAAGGAGGTAGGTATTTAGCATGAGAAAGACGCGAAAAATTATATGTAATCTATGCTTAGAGTGATAAATCTACACATTACTCGCCACAGTTAAAACGCATTTTATTGCATAAAAATTCGAACGAAACATAATCGAAAAAATCGACGTTTCTAAACAAATTAAAATAAAAATCAGATAGGCAGGTAACTTTTTATGAATGATTCATTACCGCCCAGCTTATTCATTATTGATGATAGCTCTACCAATATTCGCATGATGGACCATTTACTTGAGGATTGTAATTACCTTATTCAGAGTGCTAGAAGCGGTAAAGAAGCACTTGAGTTATTAAATTCCTTCAAGCCAGATGTAATCTTGTTAGATATAAAAATGCCTGAAATGAATGGTTTTGAATGTTGTAAACAAATTAGACAACATCAAAATGGTAAAACGGTACCTGTAATATTTTTATCCGGTTCAAATGGTCTCGACGATGAATTAATGGCAAAAGAAGTTGGTGGAAGTGCTTTTTTAACAAAACCTATTAGTCGTAATATTTTAATAAAAAATATAGAATTATATTTACCTTAGGATTGGTGTCTGTTGATCTTTCAAGCTCACTATTTAACCACTTACATTGGCAGCCATATCATGTAGCATGCCAATGCGAGTGTACCTTCATAGTTTCTTTTTAATTTATCATATCTTGTCACTATGCCTCGGTACTGTTTAAAGCGAGCAAAAACATTCTCAACTAAATGACGATATTTATATAAAAATAAGAAAATTAAATTCATAACATTATCATCGTAACGCCAACCTTGACGAGTTTGATTATTTAAAAATGATAAGAAACAGACAATGACCATGTTCTTGGTGCATTGTAAGTTTCTAACGTACCGAAAAATCCAGAACTTGCGTTAACAACAGCTTCTGGACGACGCTCATCCAACAGGTTATTTCCCGATAAATCTACTCGCCAATCATCGATGGTGTAAGTAATACCTGCGGTAACATTTGTAAATGATTCACTAAAAAAATTTTCTTCTGCTTGCTCAGGAGATAATAAATTCAAGCCAGCATTTTGAAAAGAAGACTGAGCATTTACACTCATTTTGTCTCGCCAACTTACAGTGGTCCACCAACGTAGATCACCTCCCATAACTAAATTTTGAAAGTACTCAATGCCAATATTAAATTTATGCTTAGGCGTAGCTGTTACATATTCATCAACAAACTCATCTTTTACTTCTATATTTTTACCTAATTGGTGATCAAAACGTATAGCTGAATCTAGCGAGAAATCATTGTAAGAATAGTTAGCCGAAAGCGTTATATTCTCTGTCAATAAATACTGGATATTAGTTTCAAAACCTACAGTGGTTGCTTCACCGGAATTAATAGGTAAACCAACAGACTCAAAGGTATTGGTCGTTACTGGCACAGGGATTGTTTGGAATAAAATTAAGTCTTCCCAATCATACATATAAATAGATGAATTCCAACGAAGAACATCATTAAAGGTTGATTTCAAACCAATCTCATATGCGTTGATTTTTATCGGGGATGTTTCATTTTTTACATCACCAATATTTTCTGGAATGTAAACGGGTAATAACTGACCGCCTTGAAAACCTTGCTTAAATGAACCATAAACTAACATGTCGTTATTTAACTGATAATCAAGGGTTAGCTCAATGGTTGTCTCTTTAAACGTAGCATTAAGTTCACCAACAGAGCCATACGGGTCAGCTTCCGATGAACCACCCGCTACATCCTGATCAACACCAAAGCTACCCGCTAATGAAGTCTCTGAGAATAATGAATCTAAACCACCTGCGGGAGTAAAATTACCTGTACCTGGAAAAACACTCGTATTAGTCGTAATTAATACCCCCCCGTCGTTGTTACCAACAGGGGTTTGTCCGTCTTTTTTATCTTCTGTGTGGCGAAGACCAAATGAAACATTTAACTCTTTGGTAATACTATAACCAAGGTTAAAATAAAAGGCGGTAGACTTCGTTTGTTAACGTAAATTGTTTCTAATTGAAACAAGGTTTGTCCCCGTATAATTCCCCAGAGGATCTTGAATGGCTTGTAACGGTTGAAAGTTTAAAGTACTAAAATCTCCAGCTACCGTCGCTGCTTGTATGACTTCAATGGGGGTATTCTCTGCAAAAAAACCAAACGGCTGAGTAAACGCGAGTAATGCATCGGAGTCTTCTTCATAATAGAATGCGCCAATAGAAAAATCAAAACGTTCACCCAAAAATTCATAACGCAACTCGTGACTATCAGCAGTAAAGGTAAACTCTTCTGCTCCTGCTAAGAAAGCATTTACACCGCCGTCGATGTCAAATAAACGCGTATTAAATTGGCTACGATGTGCGCCCAAATATTTAATTGCTGATTTTTCATTTACTGCCCAAGAAACGATTAACGTATGACTTTCTTGTTTAACAAAATTTTCACCAACAATATCTGAAAAGATATTATCAACATCGCTCGCTAATGGATGGTCAGCTCCGACAAAAGTAACTGGGTCACCCGAGTGAACCAATGGGTATTTTGTTTCATCTAAACCAGCAGTATAAGCTTCTGTTAATGCAAGGTTATTGCCTCAATAAGTAGCTGATGTATATTACTAAATGAGTCTACATGTACACCTTTAAAGTCAAAATCTGCTTCCGCTATCCCTTGAGTACCAGGTCTTGCTCTTAATTGTTTAGCCGCCCCAGCTGATTCATTATTGATATAAGAATATTTAACAACGAGATCATCTGTCGGGCGGGCTTCTAAACGTAGTCGGTATAATTGCTTATCGTCTTGCCAACCGCGGGTGTTGGTATAAACATTGTTTTGAATACCGTCATTCTGTTTTGATGAAAACGCTGCACCAAGGAACAATTTATCTTCAATTAATGGCGTTTGAATCTCAGCGGAAACATTACGCTGTTCAAAACTACCAACAGTGAACTCTATTTTACCTTCTGTTTCATCAGAAAACTGTTTGGAGTAAATCTTAATAGCCCCACCTAAACTGTTTCGACCATATATAGTTCCTTGAGGACCATTTATCACTTCGACACGATCAACAGAAAAAAGGTCGATATTACCACCAATACCAAGTGGCGTATAAATATCATCTATGTATATTGGCACCGCTTGTTCTGAACCAAATGTTGGCGTAGCTGTACCGACACCTCTGATAAAGAAACGGCTAGTGTTGTTATCAACACCGCCTTCAATACTTAAACCCGGTGTGTATTTAGATATATCTTTAATTGTTTTAACGCCAAGACCCTTCATTGAATCTTCACTAAATGCGACGACGGTTAGTGGTGTTTCTTGTAAATATTCTACTTTTCTTCGAGCGCTAATTGTAATTTCCATGAGTTCAGCCAGAGACAAATTATAAAGGTGTGTTAATTCATCTGTCTGTGCTTGAACTTCAGCATGAGTTTGAGCGACTAATGCACTAGCTATAAAAAAGCTTATGTATCGATAGAAAAACATCACTCAGCCTGTAGAATATTAAAATATTAACTTACAATAAAGAATAGTTAAATTTAAAGAGCTAGGCAATTTTTATGCTTTGAATATTACTAAATACACTCCTGTAAACTGCAATGCTGAATACCGCTACTGTCAAAATTACTCGGTTGCAACCAGCGTTCTAAAGCGGCTTTCCGTTCTGGCCATTCAGAATCTAACATTGAAAACCAAGTGGTATCCCTATTACGCCCTTTGTAAATGTTAGCTTGGCGAAAAGTCCCTTCTAACTTGAATCCCAACCGCAAAGCAGCACGTTTAGAATTTTCGTTACAAGAATCACATTTCCATTCATAACGACGGTAACCCTGTTCTTCGAAGGCGTGAGACATCATAAGATACATAGCCTCAGTTGCCATCGGTGTTTTCTGTAAAATTGGCGAAAAATGTATATGCCCTACCTCTATAACTCCTATTGCAGGTTCAATACGTAAATAACTGGCTAAGCCAACAGCTTTACCATGTCGGTTGTCAATCACTGCATAAAACAGCGGATCCTCAGCTGTACATTCAGCGTATAGCCAACTTTTAAAGTCGTCTAAATCGTTAAATGGTCCATACGGTAAGTAGGTCCAATTTCCTTCACTATTAGCGGCGCTGAACATTTGAAAGAGCGACTTTGCGTGTACTAAGGGGTCTAATTGAGTAACAGTGCAATATTGCCCTATCATGGGAGTTGTACTCGGCCTAGGGCACTTTTTCCATAGGTTCATAGAATGTCCAGTTGGCTGTTTTAGGTTATTGCTTTGATTCATCTGTTAATCCTTATATTGTCTAAGTTTGCCCACCGTGAGTAAGCAATATGTTATTTAATTTCTGGGTAGGTCATACCGCTGTTAAAGATATTGCTATATTAAGTAATTTTTGGTATCCATTAAATAACCAGTTTTTAGTATTATAAAGATACCAGTTATGAGTCTCGAAAATGATCTCGCTACTTTGACTATTACCATCAACGTTAGCGACTGCTCTCCTATATACCAACAATTGGCAGAGCAGATACGTCAGCGAATTTTAAGTGGCCGCTTATCTCCTGCAGAGCAATTGCCTTCAAGTAGAAAACTCGCCAAATTATTGGGTATATCACGCACATCAGCGTTAAATGCATACGACCAACTCATCGCTGAAGGTCTGCTCATAACTCGCCCGTCAGCTGGAGTTTTTGTTAGCGCTTTAATTAAGGCTGTTACAGCTGCAGATGTTAAACCAACTAAAAAATCTTTGTATTCTCCTTCAACTATTGCTCCTAAAAAAATCTTTGAAGCTCCTCAAGTAGGCTTTGATTCTGGCTCTGACGTAGAGAAATTCCCAGTGGCCGACTGGTCGCGGTGTATGAGCCGTGTATGGCGCCGCCCAGATCCGATGATATTAAGGGATGCAAATTTAGGTGGTTATTACCCGCTACGGCAAGCGGTTACACGTTATATTAATGCTGTCCGTGGGGTTAATTGCATACCAGAACAGGTGATAATTACCGCAGGAAGTCGTGATGCCTTAACACTTATCAGCAAAAGTTTGCTTAACACGGGTGATCAAGTTGCGCTAGAGAACCCTTGTTATCCGCCGCTACGTCATGGATTTGAGGCACAAGGTATGCAGCTAGTCAATTGTCCTGTAGATAACAAGGGAATGATGCTTCCACCTACCAATGTTGCGCTGGCATGGTCAACTCCAGCTCGCCAATATCCACTAGGGGTCACAATGTCAACTGAACGTCGCCTACAATGGTTAGAGTCAGCTCGTCGCACAGGAAGTTGGTTAGTTGAGGATGATTTTGATTCAGAATTTCAGTACGGAAAAGCTCCTCTGACACCGCTCTATAGTTTAGGAGCAAAGCTTTTCCCTAAAGATCAACAACCCGTTATTTTGGTCGGTAGTTTTTCCAAAGTGATATTCAAAAACTTACGGATCGGTTACCTCATAGTGCCAGAGCCGCTAATAGATTGCTTTTTAAAAGCACAAGCGAATCTCGGAAATATGGCATCGGTACCCATTCAACCAGCATTGGCTGAATTTCTTAGTCATCGACGTTTTGCCAGCCACCTGAGAAACATGCGACGTTGTTATCAAGAAAAACGAGATTTCCTCCATCAGTTAATTCAGCACGAATTTGGCGATAAGGTCTCTGTAGATCTTCCTCACTGTGGAATGCACCTACTGATGCGAATAAATAACGAGGCTTTGAAACAAAAAGACTGGCAATTAGAACATAGATTAAAAAAATTAGGCGTGTACGCACCCGCTTTATCTCCTCATTATGCCGAGGAAGGAGAACAAGGGCTACTACTCGGATTCACAGGGCTTCCTGAATCGAGTCTTAAAAATGGGGTTCAACATATTAAAGAAAACTGGGATGTAGCGGTAAAATAACATGGTTATTTTATTAGGTTAAATGGTATTCATAAAACCAACTAAATTCACTGGGTTAGAGTGTAGTCAAAAAAACGTCGATTAAAGTGGCATAAAGAATGCTTTATATTAATTGCAGTAAAGTAAGACTCAACAATCATTAATATATGTATGTGAGCCGACACTTATAAAATAAGGGATATCCCTTTTTACTATTGAGCAAGCCTGTCGTGAATAGGAAGCCTACGGTAAAAATACCTTCCCACTTTGAACCTAAAGGTTCATACACATTTATTAAGGGTTGTTGAATTACTTTTCTAATAAAAATAAAATTCTGTAATTAAATAGTG